>NZ_JAHPXO010000119.1:0-989 GCF_019041495.1 Parabacteroides sp. MSK.9.14 | reverse complement strand
TATCATCCTTCAGAAATACACGATTATTTACTATTTTATAAGAGATCCCTGTATTCTTAAATACCTCTTTCAGAACATTTTCTATATGTTCATTTTTAAGATTAACAGAGACTTTGGAGATTTTCTTATTTAATAAAGTCTCATCATAAGAAAATTCATACCCAGTTTGTTCACTAATACTTCGTATGACGGTACCGACTGTCGTTTGATTCAAGGCCAGTTCCAGATTCACATACAAAGAATGCGCATCGCTCGTCGCCATAGCGGGCGATGCAGCTGACAAAAACATTGCTAATGTAGCAATTGATGCATTTTTAATCATACATGTGATTCAATAATGTTAGTACTAAGTTTTTAAGTTTATAGTTTTCTTTTGTTGTGTGTGTTACTTTTCTAATCTGTCATTTCATCATAGGCATTCATTTTTTATTATTCATATATAAAGATTTCTTTCCCCTCTATCCGATATTGGATGGGAGCTAAATATTTCAAGAGTTTCAAGATGTCAGGCAAGCTTTCATCCTCATTGATCACACATCGGAACTTACGCTGGGCAAGCTTCGTTGATTCTAAATTTATGTTTACATTAAATTTTACGGAGAGTTGGTTAACTATTTCCCTCAACGTGACATTTTCGAAGACAAACTGGTTCAGTCGCCACGCCGTACATACATTCACATCCACAACCTCTGTGGCATATTCGTTCTTATTGTTGTCATATGTCACCTTTTCTCCCGGTGACATATCTAAAATGGGGTTCCACTGCTTATCGAGTAAAGCAACTTTACCTCTTGCTAAAACGGTTTCTACGTTTTGGTGTTTCTCGTCTGTTTTTACATTGAAAGCGGTTCCAAGAACCTTAATATTCACATAATTGGTCGAAACATATAGTGGGTACTGAGCATTCTTTGCAACGTCAAAGAATGCTTCTCCTTGCAAGGAGAAGCATTCTTTGCAACGTCAAAGAATGCTTCTCCTTGCAAGGAGAG
>NZ_JAHPXO010000011.1:0-132522 GCF_019041495.1 Parabacteroides sp. MSK.9.14 | reverse complement strand
ACAAAGCTAAATACTCTTGTTTGAAGAACAATGGTAGCATCGCGGAGACGCTTACGGAAAAAAAACGATAATATTCTGTGTATCAATCAACAATAAAAACAGAAACCGTCCGGGAATAGATGCAAAACAGGTTAAAATAGCTTCATTTTTCATCAAGACAGGCTTTTCTTTTGCCCAAAAAGGCTTGGATAGCCGCTTAAGACCCGGGTGTAAGCACCACGGAGACCCGAGTGAGGGAGAGGTGCAGATCCGGGTCTGTGCAAGGCCTTTCCGTGGATGCGTGGATGTTTATCCGCCATGCTGGGGGTGTTTTTATGTCTCGTTTTTGCATTTTGTCCGGCAAAAAAGGCCGTTTTATTATAAAAAAACTAAGATTTTCTTTTAATCGGCTGATTGATAAAGCGTAAAGAGCGATAAGCCTGGTAATTGGTAGCGATTTGGTAGCGGTGCTAATTTCAGTGCATTGCTTTGCTTCACTTTTAGAACTGATACAAATATACTAATTTTAACCGAAAAAGAAAAAAACAGGAGATTTTTAGTTTTCTGTGTAAACGGAAAAACAAGAAAAGTGTAAGTAACAGAATAAGTGCAAAAAAGGATTTGCACCTATTCTTGTTACTAAAAATGTAAATCATTGATTTTTAGGATGTAATTCATTGGTGCAAGGTGCAGCTATATCTGTATATAGCTGCACCTTGCACCAATGAATTATCTTGTCCTAGAAAAACTTTACAGATTATATTACTTTGTCCTATATGAGCTTGACATTATCAGGAATTGAGTGTTTTAGTCCTGCTGTGCCTTTACACTTCGGCTCAAAGATAGAGACTTCTTCATTAAGTACATTCCTCTTTCGATAATAATTCTTCCATTTGCGTTCCGTTTTAATATTTGTTTGATGAACCAAGGCAGGAACCATATAACTAATACTCTGATGCGGTCTTTGATTATTATATAAATCAATAATTCGACTAATGAAGTTAATAGTTTCCTGCCATGATTTTAGCTTAACATCGTATATCCATTCTGTTTTCAGAATGCCATTTATTCTTTCTGCTATTGCATTTTCAAGTGGATCGCCACTTTCCGTCATGCTAATTTGTACCTTATGCTGCGTTAGCAAATTAACATAACTGGCGCTGCAATATTGGCTTCCTCTGTCTGAATGATGAATAAGCCCGGAATATCCTTCCGGTAAACTATTTAAAGCCATTTTCAAGGCAGCAAGAGCATTGCAAGCACGAAGTGATGGAGCAAGCTCCCAACCAACGATCTTATGAGAATAGGCATCTGTTACAAGTGCTAGATAAGCAAAACACCCTGCCATCTCAATATATAAGTAATGTCGCTTACCCATAATTGATTGGGAGCCTTTGGTATATAATCCCTTATCAAATTGGGGTATTTACGCATCCAATGATTGGAAAAAGTCGTTTTTCTCTTACTTCTCACCCTGACTTGTCCTAAAATAACCTTACAGCTCCTCTCTATTTCTCTTATTATACTTTGACACATTACATGAAACATAGAAATTTGCCATAATCATCTCCTTTGTAATATAAATCTAAGGTATTTTTATTTGATGTATTTATCTTATTGTATAATATTTTGTTTGTATATTCCAAACTATTAGGCCATATTGATAAATTATAGGGCTAAAATGATAATCAATAATATTTTATCTTGTTTTTTCTTTGCGCAATGAATAATGGGCTGCGTATTATATTCAATAAATATATTGTTGTTAAATTAGATAATTTGTTTGCCTTAGATGATTAATATTCTTCTTGGCAAGATTTATAGATATATTATTTTTATCAATTATTGTTGTAAATATAAATATGAAAAGTAAATTCACATTATGGAGTGTTGTATTGCTCTTGGCCGGATTTATATTTGTAGGATGTGACAATGAACGAACGGAAAACGCATCTGATTTTCAGACAGGAATTCATAAAATTGTAATCCAACAGTCCGGTGACACAGATTCATTTGAAGTGAGTGTAAGTATCGGTGGTGCTGACAAGGGTGGTCCCGCCAAGTTGTACAATGACAAGGGAGAATACATTGGTGATTCCTATTCTGCCCAAATAAGGACGGCAACCATGTCTTGTCGTACAAATGGGAACGCGTTTTTCATGACCTGTGCCGGTTCGGTTTCCAGTATCTCGGAGGCGGGTAAACGACTTCATATAACAGTAATAGGCTACATTGACGACAAGGAGGTTAACCGTTTGGAAAAAGAATATATAACAGATGGTAATACCCTTATTGAAACTTTCAGCGTTTCAACCAAGGAGATATGATCCGGGTAGAATACAGAACTTGTATTAAAAAGAGCATAACGCCTGAACATGTTTCTTATCGAACTTTTTTTCCTAACTAAATAATTTATGAATACACTTCAAAAAACAGCGGGAGCAATTCTGTCGCTCTCGCTATTGTGTGGGATGCAGGTTTATGCGTTCCCTGACTACCCTTCCCTGAGGGGACAAATTATCGAACAGAGTGATATCTGTCAAGGAGTTGTCAAAGATGCCAATGGCGAAAGCATTATCGGCGCATCCGTACTTGTCAAAGGGACGACAAACGGCAGCATTACGGGACTTGACGGTGATTTTTCCCTTAGGAACGTAAAAAAAGGGGATATAATTGTTGTTTCTTATGTCGGCTATCAGAGCCAGGAAATAGCCTGGACAGGTGGCCCGTTAAACATCGTTTTGAAGGAAGATGCCGAAGTGCTTGACGAGGTGGTTGTTATTGGCTATGGTGCTGTAAGAAAAGCTGATATGGCCGGTTCCGTAGCCGTGCTGGACAACAAAAATTTCAAGGACCAGCCTATAACCCAGGTTGCAGACGCTCTTCAGGGGCGTGTCAGTGGCGTTCATGTTGAGAACAGCGGCGTCCCCGGGGGAAGCGTGAAAATCCGCATCCGCGGTGCTAACTCCATCAGCAAAAGCAACGACCCTTTGTATGTGGTTGACGGAATCGTCCGCGAAAGCGGTTTGGACGGTATCAATCCCGAGGACATCCGTTCGATGCAGGTTCTCAAAGATGCATCGTCCACTGCCATATACGGTTCCAGGGGGTCGAACGGGGTCGTTCTGATCACTACCAAGAGTGGTAAGGCCGGTGTGCGTGAAATTATGTTCGACGCATCAGTGGGAGTTTCCAATGTATATAAGAGATACGATATCCTTGGAGCATACGATTACGCTCTGGCGCTCAAGGAGGTCAAAGGTATTGATTTCTCAAACGAAGAGATGCAATCCTATCAGAACGGAACGGCGGGCATCGACTGGCAGGATGAGATTTTCCGTACGGGGATCACCCAGAATTACAAGTTGGCTCTTTCCAATGGTAGCGAGAAGACCCAATATTACATTTCCGCCAACTACATGAGCCAGGAAGGTGTGGTCATTGAATCGAAGAACGAGCGTTATCAGGCGAAGGCGAATCTTTCCTCACAGCTTACCGACTGGCTGCATATCACGGCTGACATCAATGCTTCCCACGGTCTGCGTCGCGGGGGATCTTTTGCCTCCGGTAAGGATAATCCGATCTGGATTGCTTTGAACTATTCGCCTACCATGACGATGATGGCCGAAAACGGGAACTATAACACCGATACTTATAATTCCATAGCTTCCAACCCGGTCGGTATCCTAAAGTTGCAGTCGGGAGAGACAATGACCAATGTTTTCAACGGACGTGTTGATTTGCGCCTTGATATAATGAAGGGGCTGACATTCACCACAACCAATGGCGTGGACTATTATGACGGGAAAAGTTATAGTTTCAGCTCCAAACGAGTGGGGACCAAGAGTGGTATGGGCAACAATGACACTTACCGCCTGATGCTACAGAGTTCCAACAACCTGACATATACGGGTTCCTGGAACGACCATCATCTGACAGCCACGGCCGTATATGAGGTGACCTCCTCCGAAACCAGGACAATGGGTATAACCGGTAACAACCTGCTGACCGAGGGTGTGGGCTGGTGGAATGTGGGTATGGCTTCCTCTCGTGATGCAAACAATGGTTACGAGCAATGGGCGCTGATGTCGGGAGTGACCCGTGTCATGTACAATTATAAGGACCGTTATATGCTTACCGGAACATTTCGTGCCGACGGTTCTTCTCGCTTTGCCAAAAAGAAATGGGGGTACTTTCCTTCTATTGCCGCAGCTTGGACGTTGAGCAATGAGGATTTCATGAAGGATGTTTCCTCGGTTCAGGACATTAAACTTCGCGCCAGTTATGGTATTGTGGGTAGTCAGGCTATCAGTCCTTATGCGACCATGGGCCTTATGAGTGCTACTGCATACAATTTTGGAACCAACAGTAATTTTACCGGTTATTGGGCAAATGACATAGCGACTCCTGAGCTTACGTGGGAGAAGACCAAACAGTTCGACCTGGGCTTGGAGTTCTCCCTGTTTGACAGGCGGCTGAATTTCAGTGTGGACTATTTCTATAAACGCACTACAGATGCGTTGCTTAAAAGAAGTATCCCCGGATATGTCGGCGGTAACTCTTTTTGGGTGAATGACGGCGAAATCAGTAATCGTGGTATTGATTTGAGCGTGACCGCCCGGATTATACAGAATGACCGGTTCCAATGGACCTCCACCTTGAACGGTACTTATTTGAAGAACCGCGTGGAACGCCTTTCCGGTGGTGAGAATGATTTCATCAACGGCTCCAGTCCGGCTGCCGGTATGGTTGATTATGCCACCATTATCAAGCCGGGTGAGGCCATCGGTACTTTTTGGGGATATGAATGGACCGGCTTGGATGAAAAGGGACATGACACCTACACGGATGTAGATGGCAATCAGATGATAGACGGTGGCGACCGCAAGGTCATCGGCAAGGCCAATCCCGATTTCACCCTGGGATGGAACAACTCCCTGTCTTATAAAAACTGGGATCTGAACCTGTTCTTCAACGGATCTTTCGGAGCCAAGCGTTTGAATCTTGTAAGATATACGATGGCTTCGGCCGAAGGGAATTCCCGTTTTGTAACTCTGGCAGACGCCTATCTGAAGGGATTCGACAAGATTGGCTCTTCGGCAACATACCCGAGCCTGACCGAAGGTGGAAATAATCTGCAGCCGGTTTCAACCAAATGGCTGGAGAACGCGGACTTCCTTCGTTTGGAGAATATCAGTCTTTCATACACTTTCCCCAAAAAGACAACGGGATTCGCTGATTTGCGGCTTACTTTCAGCTGTCAGAACCTTTTTACAATAACCGGGTACAAGGGGATGGATCCGGCCGGTACTACCTTCTCGAACAGCAGCGTTGACGTTGACGCGGGTATTGACATGGGAGCCTATCCTTCCCCAAGAACATTCACATTCGGTCTCCGGATGAATTTTTAAATCTAAAATAGAAGAACTTATGAAAATAAAAATAATAGCAGGCACTATGGTTGCCCTGTCATTTTCACTGATGTCGTGCAGTGATTTCTTAACGGAAGATCCCAGGGGAAAACTCACTCCGGAAAACTTCTTCTCTACCCAGGATGAATTGAACATGAGCATATATGCCCTTTACCAGAAAGTCAATCTTTCACAGGTATATACGAACATGCAGCTGCCCCAGTGGCAGGGGGATGATATAACGACCAATCCGGGGAGCAACAAACAGCCTGCCGCAGAAATGGACAAGTTTGCCGCAGCAAACAACAACAAGGGTGTCAAAGATGCGTGGAACATGCATTATGCCATTGTAAAGGCTGCCAATTTGATCATACAGGGGGCCTCTAAAACACCTACCACTCAAGATGAGATAAATATCGCCCTCGGGCAGGCTAAATTCTGGAGGGCATACGCTTATTTTACCCTGGTGCGACTTTGGGGACCGCTGCCGATGAATCTGGACAATGTCAACGATGATTATACCAAACCTCTATCCCCCGTGGAAGAAGTGTATGGTCATATTGTGCAGGACCTGACCGAAGCTGAGGCCGTATTGCCTACGGGTTACAGTGGCAGCCCCCGCTTTCTGAACGGAGTGAATGTGTATGTAACCCGGCAGGCAGCCAAATCTACTTTGGCAGCAGTGTATATGGCTATGGCCGGCTGGCCGATGAACAAAACGGAATATTACGCAAAGGCTGCTGAAAAGGCGAAGGAGGTCATTGAGGGTGTGAACAGAGGTGAATACGAGTATAAGCTCGATAAGGATTACAAAGATGTGTATGCTATGAGCAATAACTATAATAATGAGACGGTGCTCGGCATAAACTATTCACCGTTCGTGGATTGGGCACAGGATTCGGAGCTTACTTCATGTAACCAGTTTGAATCGCTGGGCGGTTGGGGAGACGCCTGGGGTGAAATTCGTTTCTGGAAGGAGTTTCCTGACGGTCCGAGAAAAGATGCGACTTATGATCCCAAGATTCGTCTGAAAGACGGAACGTTGGTTGACTGGTGGGAGTTGAAGGAGGACGGTACCCCTGTCGTTCCGGAACATCACCCCATGTTCAGTATATTCTCCGTCAACTGGGATCCTGCGTCAAAAGTGAATACCAGTGCCCCGTATGATTATACAAAACCGGCCAGTCAGAACATGTGTAATGACCATCGGCATAGAATCATTCGTTATTCGGAGGTTTTGTTGTGGTATGCGGAAGCCAAGGCCAGGACGGGGCAGACGGACGAGTTGGCATTCAAGTGTCTGAATGATGTCCGCGAGCGTGCCGGACTGGAACCGCTCACCGGACTTTCTGCAGATGACCTTGCCGAAGCGGCTTATAAGGAGCATGGTTGGGAGGTGGCAGGCTACTGGGTGGCCCTTGTCACACGCCGTGCGGACCAGTTCCGTATGAACAGACTGAAAGACACCTTTAAGGAAAGAGCGGAGAACACGGCTGTTGAAGTCGCCGACGGGATCCTGGTAAAGGAGTCTGTAGAATATACGAACAGGACATGGAGTGACAATCTGATGTATCTTCCATATCCTGATATGGATTCCCAGAAAAACCCGAATCTGGTAAGGTGATTTTTTATTTTAAGCCAGAGGGCACCCGCCAATCACCAGTTGATTGGCGGGTAGCTCCTCTGATTTTCAATGTATAATTTTTTAATATCATGTACTAAATTTTGAATTGTTTTTTCCGTGTTCTCTGCTCCTGCCTTTCCGGTCATATGTTTTCGGAAAGAAGGGTATGTGACCTGCACGTGACTTTTGAGCTGATAGGGGAATGGGGTGTGGAGATCGTTCCCGTGGCATTATTGTTCATTCTTATGTTTTTCTCCCTTTTGGAAACTCAGGAGGTATCATTCCCGTCCCCATTGATATCCATGTTTGCGGATAGTCATTTGTAACGTGCTTGCGGCATGATAATGTCGGAAATCATGGACAAACGCATAATAGGTACACATTCGATTTTTAGTAATAACGGATTGGAATCATGAACATTCTGAAGTTACAAGGATTGGACGGTCGGCTTTTTGACCTTGTCGCCCCTTTGGTAATGAACCCGGCCGTATTGCGGCAAAATAATAATTACCCTTTCAAAACGACGCGTAACCATGTCTGGTACATTGCCATGGATGAGCAAAGGGTGTTGGGATTCATGCCCGTGAAAATGACCTTGACAAACAATTGCATAGATAACTACTATATTAGCGGGGATAACTCCTCTGTAATAGAGATGTTATTGGACCGTATTATCCATGATTTTTCTTCTGATGGTTCCCTTGTGGCCGTTGTACACGAACGCCACGTGGAAGACTTTTCAATGAAGAATTTTATCCCCTGTGTCGAGTGGAAGAAGTATGTCAAGATGCGTTATCATGAAGGAGGTGGGGCATGATGCGCCGGATGGATGTCCACGAGGCCGCCAACCGGAGATTGAAGATCATCTTTGACTATTTTGATTACGTGTATGTCTCTTTTTCCGGTGGCAAGGATAGCGGCATCCTTCTCCATTTGTGCATGGATTATATCCGCATGCATGCTCCCGGTAGAAAACTGGGTGTGTTCCACATGGATTACGAGGTGCAGTACCGCCAGAGCACGGAGTACGTGGAAAGGATGTTTTCCAACAACCGGGATATCCTTGAAGTGTTCCACTGTTGTGTCCCCTTCAAGGTACCCACATGTACTTCCATGTACCAGCAGTACTGGCGTCCCTGGCAAGAGGGGTACCAGAATATCTGGGTTCGCCAGATGCCGGGCACCGCTCTTACCGTGAAAGATTTTGATTTCTGGAACGACAGCCTGTGGGATTACGACTTCCAGTCTCTTTTCCCTTCCTGGATACGTCGTAAGAAGGGATGCAAGCGTGTTTGCTGCCTCGTGGGGATCCGCACGCAGGAGAGCTTCAACCGGTGGCGGGCGATTCATTCCGACAAGAATTACCGTAAGCTGGCCAACTACAAGTGGACTCACCGTGTAGGATATTACACTTATAACGCCTACCCGATATACGACTGGAAGACAACGGACGTGTGGACGGGGTATGCCCGGTATGGTTGGGATTATAACCGTTTGTATGACTTGTATTACCAGGCCGGGATTCCCTTGTCCCGCCAGAGGGTGACCAGCCCGTTTATCTCACAGGCCGTTTCGACCCTGCATCTTTATAAAGTTATTGATCCGGATACCTGGGGACGCATGGTCAGCCGGGTCAACGGCGTCAGTTTCGCCGGAATGTACGGGAACACGGTTGCGATGGGCTGGCGCTCCATCAGTTGTCCGGACGGGTTCACGTGGAAAGAGTACATGTACTTCCTCCTTGACACGCTTCCCCGGGCGACAAGGGAGAACTACCTGGAGAAACTGAGGGTGAGCCAGAAATTCTGGAGAGAAAAAGGAGGCTGCCTGGGAGAGGAAACGATCGGGAAGCTGCGTGCGGCCGGTGTACCGTTCACGGTGGAAGAATGCACGGCATACCGGACTGACAAGAGGCCCGTCCGCATGGAGTATATAGACGAGATAGATATCCCTGAATTTCGTGAAATACCCACTTACAAACGAATGTGCGTCTGCATCCTGAAAAACGATCATACCTGCAAGTATATGGGTTTCACGCAGACCAAACGGGAGAGGGAGATGAAAGAGAGAGTTTTGAAAAGATATAAATTGTGATTGTCATGTCAAGTTTTAAAAGTCCGGCGTATAACGTCAAGGCCGTGCCAGTCGAGAAAATCGTGGCCAACAGCTATAACCCGAATGTCGTTGCTCCCCCGGAGATGAAACTGTTGGAACTGTCCATCTGGGAAGACGGCTACACGATGCCCCTCGTGTGTTATTACCGGGAAGAAGAGGATATCTACGAGCTGGTTGACGGTTACCACCGCTATCTGGTTATGAAAACATCCGTCAGGATTTACAAGCGCGAGAACGGATTGCTGCCTGTAACGGTCATAAACAAAGACATCTCGAACAGGATGGCCTCGACTATCCGTCATAACAGGGCCAGGGGAATGCACTCGCTGGAACTTATGACAGGTATTGTGGCGGAACTGTCAAAATCGGGTATGTCCGACAGCTGGATCATGCGCAACATAGGCATGGACAAGAACGAGTTACTCCGTTTCAAACAAATCTCAGGTCTGGCTGAATTGTTTCGTGACAGGAGTTTCGGGCTCTCAGACGACTGGTTGGAGGAATAAAACGGTCTGTCTGGTATCCGTAACAAATATACATGGTGTTTATGCTTGCAAATCATTATTTGTAGGTATTGCGAGTGATGATTAAAACCGTTAATTTTGCAAACTAATGGATCATACGAAAAAAAGACAGAGACAGCGGCTGTCATAGCATGTATGTTGTTGCTGACATTGATGCCCTTTTTCCTCGTGAAAGCTTTTCATGTTCACGGGGAACATTCGTGCGTATCCCATAACGAACAGGGACACTCCCGTCACGATTCTCCTGAAAATTGTACCATCTGTCTCTTTACGCTCTCCCCGTTTGTCGAGGCAGGGATTTTTATATACGATTATATTCCGACTGGCAGGCCTGTAAGGTATCTTATCTCCGGGGAAACAGATGTCATCGTCATTCTTTTCCCGCATTTCCTCCGTGCACCCCCTGTGTGTTTGTCATAACTCCCTTGAGGGATTCGCATGCCATCACTGTGATTGCGTGCAGGGGCTTTTCATGTCCTGTCTTAACAGATTATAACCCGTTTATATTTTTTCAAGTATGACATTTCATGCATATCTCCAGTATGTGTGCCTGCTTGTTGTCTGCCTATGTACCCTCCCTTCTCCCATGGAAGCACGGGTACAGGCTGACCGGCAATCGACGGGTACACGCGATACTCTGCTGGTCATTGACCAGGAAAGCGGGCTTCCCATTGAAGGGGCCTATATCCTGACCAGGGAACGGTTACTTGTCAGCTCCCCCCGTGGAATGATTGTTTTCGGTCATGGAACGTGTTTCATGGATACGGTCCTCGTGCAGTGCCTGGGTTACGGTTCCCGGCGTGTGCCTTTGAACGAGGTATTCAAAGAAAGCAGCATACATACCGTATGTCTCTCCCCGGACATACAAAAACTCGGGGAAGTGGTCGTGACCGGTGAACGTGCCGGGGCGTCACCCAACGTGGTGAGCCGGCGCCTTTCATCTCCCGAGATCAGGAACGCGCTGGGAACCTCGCTTGCCACCCTGCTCGAACGTGTCAGCGGGGTAAGTTCCATCAGCACGGGAACCACTGTATCCAAACCCGTTATCCAAGGAATGTACGGGAACCGGATACTGATCATCCATAACGGTGCCCGCCAGACTGGGCAGCAATGGGGAGCCGACCACGCTCCCGAAGTGGACATGAACGGCAGCTCCTCTGTTTCGGTAATCAAGGGCTCCGATGCGGTAAGATACGGTTCGGATGCCCTTGGAGGGATTATCGTCATGGAGCAGTCTCCGCTTCCTTTCAGAAAACGCTCCCTTCAAGGGGGAATCTCCGCACTTTACGGAAGTAACGGGCGTCGCTACGTGGCTACCGGACAGCTCGAAGGTGCTTTTCCCGGTGATTTCGCTTGGCGTCTGCAGGGAACCTGGTCAAATTCCGGGGACCGTTCCACTGCGCACTATCTTCTGAACAACACGGGAACCAGAGAGTATCACGCTTCCGCCTCTCTGGGCTATGACCGCGGACGTCTGAGAGTGGAAGGTTTCTACAGCCGCTTCTACAGCCGGACAGGGGTGATGCTCAGCGCCCAGATGGGTAGCGAGGACCTGCTGGCGGAACGTATCCGGCTTGGTCGCCCCCTGCACACGGATCCCTTCTCCCGTGGTATCAGGGCTCCCTGCCAGGAGGTCACCCATCAGATCGCATTCGGCAGGATGCGGCTCGGCATGAAGAAGGGGGGAAGTATTCACTGGCAAAGTACCTGGCAGAAGGACGATAGGCAGGAAAACCGTGTCCGGCGGCTGGATTCTAACATTCCGGCGGTTTCCCTGCACCTGAATTCATTCCAGCATCTTCTGCGTTGGAAGCGGGATTACCGCTCCTGGCAAGTCGAGGCGGGAGGTCAGGTCATGTTCATCGAGAACCACAGCCGCGCGGGTACCGGATTCGTGCCCGTTATCCCGAACTACACGGAGACACAGGCAGGGATATACGGAATCGGGAAATATCACCTGGCCAGGGGAGGCGTTGAAGCAGGCCTCCGCCTGGATATGCAGGAAACCCGTGCCAGTGGTTATGACTGGACGGGAGGCCCCTATGGCGGGACAAGAAAGTTTAACAACGTGTCCTACAGCCTGGGAGGACACTATCAACTTTCCAGACGCTGGAGGCTCACCTCCAACTTCGGTCTGGCTTGGCGTGCCCCTCACGTGTATGAACTGTACAGCAACGGGAACGAGCTCGGGTCTGGGATGTTTGTCAGGGGAGACTCTGCGATGCACTCGGAAAGAAGCTACAAATGGATATCTTCCCTCCGTTACGGCGACGGGATGTTCAGCGTCTGTCTGGACGGTTACCTGCAATGGGTGGACGGCTATATCTATGACGGGCCGGAGAAAGAGACAGTCACCGTGATTTCGGGAGCATACCCGGTCTTCCAGTACAGGCAGACCCCGGCTTTCTTCCGCGGTATGGACTTTGACCTGCGTTTCACTCCGGGCGGTTCATGGGACTACCATGCCGTCGTCTCCTTTATACGGGCAAACGAACGGACAAAGGGTAATTATCTTCCTTATATTCCCTCCTTCCGTTTCAGCCATGAACTTGCGTGGATACACGAGACGAAATCGCATCTCAGGCTGCGTCTGAACATCAGGCACCGTTTCACCGCAAAACAGAGGCGGTTTGATCCGGACACGGATCTTATCCCGTATACTCCCCCGGCGTACCATCTCCTCGGGTTCGACGCTGCTCTTGAACTTCCCGTGAAACGGGGACACCAGGTCCGGTTCATGCTGTCGGCAGACAACCTCCTGAATCGTGAGTACAAGGAATACACCAACCGCTCGCGTTACTATGCGCATGATATGGGACGTGATGTGCGTTGCGGTGTAAACTGGATTTTTTAATTTATAACAACTATAATCAACACTAATAAATAAAAAGAAAAATGAGAACAATTGCATGTAAAACCGTGTGGGCACTTCTGATAGGAGTGTCCCTTGTCCTGTCGCTGAACTCTTGCAGCAAGGATCCTGTAATACCAGAAGACGAGACGAAGAACAAACTGCATGAGGACCCGGCAAAAATGACCGTCCGCCTCGTTGAATGCCACCTGCACGCTGACTGGAACGAGATACAGAAGGCCGGAGGTCCCCACCAAAATCCGGAATCCCCGGCCAGGTATATGAAACGTGTCCAGGAGATCACTTATGAACTGAAGACCGGCAGTGGATGGACCCTTGCTGAAGGAAGCCAGGGCAAGTTTTACGTTCAGAAAAACGGCGAATATAAAAATGGAAACAACTTTACCCCGGCCCCGGTTTACCTGATGTTTATCTATTACTACAATTCCAAAGGAGAGTTAATGAACGGCCAGTTCGTGGAGAACGGGCAGGAGAATATCCACCAGCATTTCTTCACCCCGGAGAACGTGAGACCTACCTTTGACGGGAAACCGGAAGCTGACGACAATGATCCGGAGGCACTGGTGGATTATCTCTATGTGGATACCACGCCCTGGGACAAGACCAAACATGACAACGAGGCGGAAATTACGGGAGGCACTAACCCGGTAGGATTAAAAGGAGTTATCCGGTTCCTGAAGGACCGCAAGGAGTTTGACCTGAAACTCCGCCTGTATCACGGCTACAATTCTAAAAAGAACCCGCAGACAAACGGCTTTGACCCGTTCTACAAGCCCTCCGGGGTATTGATCCAGCGTGGAACATGGGATATTAACCTGAGCATCCCGGTAGTGGTGTTTTGGAGCCGCGAGGAGTTTGTTGATGTGGACCCGGAGGCAGATGTGAACCTGATCGGGGAGGATAGCCTGGATGAAGACAGCAACCGCACGCTACACTCCATCATGAAAACCTTCAGTCTTACATGGAAGGAGGCGCTTGAGGAGTTCATCTCCTATACCTACCAGGCGGGGGATGTGGAAGCTGGATCCATATGGCTTTGATAATCTTGCGTAGGATGGAATTCTCTCTTTATCAATCTACAGGCGGCAGGTGGGGCCGCCTTTTTTGTCTTGTGCAGCGAAAAATCCCATCTGCTATGCTTAATCCCCGTGGTTTACTTGGGGATGTATTGGGACATGCTTTACCATCTCACCCTGTTCCATTTTTCATGTTTGGCAAGTTGAAAAAAATCCTATACATACAAGACGTACCGTTCCCTTACCGACGGGTCTGGAACCGACTTCCCGTCTTTCGTGCAATTTTCCCGCTTGGTTACTGAACTTTTTTGGTCTTTTTCCGATTTGATGCATATAAGTTTATGCTTCCTTTCCAGGAAACAAGGAAGCGTCAAATGTCTAACTAATAAAAAACTTATGGCAACAGTTAAAACAGTATTGGTAAAAGGAAGGAGCAACCGGTCCGGCAAATTCCCGTTAGTCGTGCAGGTTCTTCACAAGCGAAGGAAAAAGGTTGTTTATACAGGATTCAGCATCCCGGATACCCTGTTTGATCCCGTAAAAGGGAGGGTTATCGACGGCGGGGAAAACACCCCGGAGTCGATTCGGAGGATCAACAACAGGTGCGAAAGTATCTCAAGGGTACTGTTAAAGTGTATTTCAATGATAGAGAAGAAATCCCGGGAATACGAAATAGAGGACGTATTCAGGACTTACGGCGTGTTAACCCGCGAAGCCGGTTTTTATTTCTATTTTTCACGGAAAATCCGAGAGCTTCGTGAATGCGGTCATGAGGGAACAGCCCGGGCATACGCCTCCAGCCTGCGTTCCATGCAGAGGTACCTGGGAAAAAAGGATTTTCCTTTCATAAAACTCTCTTCCCGGATCATTTCCGACTACCAGGGGAAACTACTCGCTTCGGGTATATGCGATAACACCATTGGTTTTTATCTGCATAATATCAAGGCTCTTTTCAGGAAGGGATGTCGGGAGATGGGCCTGGAACTTCCTTGCCCATTTCGCGATATAAGCATTAAAACGGAAAAAACTCTCAAACGCTCCCTTGATCCGGTTGTGATTAAAACACTATCCGCAATTGAACTGGAAAAGGACAGCCCATTATCTCTTGCCCGGGACATTTTCATGTTCAGCTTTTACACGCGTGGAATGTCATTCGTCGATATTGCATTGCTAAAAAAGAGGCATGTTTTCCCGGGTGAAATCTGTTACAGGCGTCACAAGACCGATCAATTGATGCGGGTAGGTATAAACAAGGAGATCAGTCGTATCCTGGAAAGATACAAGAATGTACCGGGAGAATACATCTTCCCGTTGTTTCCGGCAGAACGGGATCCGTACGCTGGTTATAGAAGTGCCTACCATAGGATTCGTTACTCCCTGGGAAAGATTTCCCGGGTCATTGGTTTGGAATTCCCGCTGAGACTTCATGCGGCCCGCCATTCATGGGCCACGATAGCCAAGGTGAACGGTGCCTCGGTTCATGTTATTGGTGAGTGTCTGGGGCATACGTCGGAAAAAACGACCCGAATCTATCTGAAAGAACTGGATCATTCCGCACTGGATGCGGTTAATAATCAAGTGGCTGACTTCATTTTAGCGGTGGATGATTGACCGGGCCCGACCGCGAAAGATATCAGCTCAAATTCTTCAGTTCCCGTCTGGACGATGGACGGCGGTTAACCACTCCCAAAGAGGCTTTTACCACCGATAATTTTACCATTCCCGGATGTTTCTGTAAATCCCGCCTTGGTGCACGTGGCGGGATTATACAGGAAAAAAAGGAACACCTTATTTAGCTAATTTATCTTATACCGTCTTCAATTGAAAGATGGCTACGAGAGGGATTTACATGTTATGGTATCTACGTTTTGGACCGGCATCTGTTGGGTAAACAGATGATTTAATGGAATAATAATATTTTTCTACATTAGTTAAATTCTATTATCTAAGATATTTTTTTCACTTTAATTATAGTATATTATCACAATATACGTATATTTGTTCCTGTTTCTTCACTCTCTCCCGTAGAGAGTGGAAAATCAAAAAAAACTTACAGTATGTGTTAAAAAATAGCGTAATCCTTTTTTTATTTGGATTACGCTGCAAATTTAAAGACAATAATTTTGTTGGCTGTTTCCGTTTTGGCTCTATTATTTATCAATTTCTTATCTCCCCCATTCAGAGATTGTTTAACCGCCTTTTATCTGCTGTCTTAACTCTCTGGGAGAACATCCCAGACATCTTTTGCAAAATCTGGAGAAGTGTGCAAGAGAGGAAAACTCCAGTTCATTGGCAATGGTTCCCAACGGCAGGTCTGTAACTGAAAGTTTGTATTTGATTTCTCCCAACAACTGTTTCTGCATCCATTCGGCTGGAGCCTCTCCAAACTCCGCGGAAAACTGTCTTTTGAAGGCGGAAAGGGAGATATCACAGGCCGATGCGAGTTCTTTTACGGTCCTGCAACTTTTGTAATTGTTCAAGACCTTATTTTTGAAGTCTTGCGAACGGCCTATAATCATATAGAAAAAATTCGCAAGTTCCTGTCTGGAATAGTAAAAGCGAATGTTCCAGAAAAGTTCCTTGAGTTTTATTTCGTGAAAATGGATACAGTTCGCTCCATCTTCCAGATAACACACCAGTAGTTCAAGAAATTTGCATAACCGATCCCTGATTTCAAGAGGTTCCATACGATATTCGACAATTTCCCTCAGGTGGTATAACTCTGAAAAGGAGGCCCTTTGACAGGGCCATACTCCCCCCTCGAACAGGGCAGCCACGACTTCACATTTTTCCAGTGATTGGGTGTTAAACAGGCTGTCACGGCAAAAAAAGACCATCTCTCCTGATGAAACAGTGAACTGAAAACCGTTGCAGGAGAATTGCAGACTTCCCTTGAGTACGAACAGGATACAATCTTTTACCAATTCCTCCTCGTGGTTCAATCCTTCGTCAAATTTATAATACCGGAATCCCTCCTGCATAGATTTTGAGTAATTATAACAAGACGTGTGCTCGTTCAAATAAAAAAGTTCCATTGTTTCTGTTTTTGTTGCCTAATGAAAATATTAGTAATCTTATTTTCAGTTAGTTATATGATAAAATCTGTCCATGTTTCATCTTTTATTTCTTTTTGGCATCTATAACCGCTTTCCAGAGCGGATTTTGAAAAATTTTCCACTCTCTACGGGAGAGAGTGGAAAATAAGAAAGTCATCGAATAAAGGTTTACATTATGCGAATGAGTCATGAGATATTCAACATGGAATGGTCCAACAGGGATTCGATTTACCTGCATACTCGGGACGGTGTCCTCTATTCGGCTTTCGCCGGATCGGCTGAAAGACTTTTAAGTCTCGTGGGCGGGTTGCGTCCCTGCAGGTCCTTCTGGTGCGGGCAGGAGTTTCCGGCCGTCCACTCTATACGTGCAAGAAAGATTCTGGAGTTTTTTCCGGGAAGCTGCATTTTTATTAATGATTATTACATAAGGATAACTTTGGCTTGTCCTCTTATAAAATAAAGTAACGAAACAATGAATAACAGTATGATGAAACCGTTTTTTCTTCTGGTGTTTTTGCTTTGTTCGGCTGGTGCCTTCTCTCAAAAGGTTGCCTTGAAGAACAATCTGGCCTACGATGCCTTGAAAACTCCCAACCTCTCCTTGGAGTTCTCCATGGGGCGTAAATGGACCCTTGACACACAGGTGGGTATGAATTTCTTTTTCTACACGCGGGACGCCACGTCTTCCCGGTACAAGGCAAAGAAGTTCAGTCACTGGCTTGTCCAGCCGGAGCTCCGTTATTGGACCTGTGACGTTTTCAACGGCTGGTTCTTCGGGTTGCATGCCCATGGCGGCCAGATGAATATCGGAGGTGTCGATGTCCCCTTCGTGCTTCAGAAAGGGGACGGAAACATGAAGGACCACCGTTACGAGGGTTATTTCTGGGGAGGCGGGTTGAGCGCCGGTTACCAGTGGGTGCTTTCCAACCGTTTCAATATCGAGGCCTCCTTGGGTATCGGTTACGTGCACGCCCGTTATGACAAGTACAAGTGTACCACCTGCGGGCAGAAGCTGGGCAAGGGGGATGCGGACTACATAGGTCCCACCAGGGCCGCCATTTCAATTATTTACATGTTGAAATAACTCCCTGAATCCGGGGACACAATTTTTTATTCTATCATGCTAAAAATGTATATCAATGAAACCTTACCATATTAACAAGAAGCAAATCCTTATCATGGGCTGCCTGGGAATGTTTCCCTTGTTTTCTTCCGCCCAGGACATTTTATCAACGTCAGGTACCTCGCGTTGGGATTATTCAAACAGCCGTGTGGAGCGTGAACCGGGTAGAGATGCGTTGGATATTACTTTCAGTGTCTTCCCTCTGGCAGGGCTTGGAAGCCAGGAAGTCGCTTACCTGTTCCCCGTCTATGTCTCGGCTGACGGGCGTGACAGCGTCCGCCTCGAACCGGTCTGCGTGGCCGGCAAGAGAAGATATAAGGTGATCAAGCGTCGAAAGGCGTTGGGCAACCTGAAACCCGGTAACCCCGGATCCGGCGAGGTCCGTTCCGCCAAGGTGTTGGAAAGTTCGGGCCTGACTGTGAAAAGGAGCGTCCCTTTTGAACGGTGGATGGCTGACGGGCGTCTCGTTGTCAGGGAGGTGTCGTACGGCTGTGCCGAGTGCGGCACGAACGAGAGCGAGGATATTGCCTTTCAGGCCGGTATCCCCCTCTTCGGGGAAAAGGATTATGCCTACAGTTTCATCGAACCGGAAAAGGTCATGATCAAATGCTACAAGGATTCCTTCGACTGTAAGGTGGTCTTTCCTGTTGCACGCCACGACCTGCAGGAAGATTTTACAGGCAATGCTCAGGAGCTTGACAGGCTGAAGAAGTTTCTCTCGGAGAACCTGAATATTCAAGGAACGTCACTCAAAGAGGTTGATATAAAAGGCTATGCCTCTCCCGAGGGGAGCTTCGATTACAACAGGTCCCTCGCGCAACGACGCACCCAAACCCTTTCAGATTATATTTCGCGTCAATACCCCGCCTTGAAAAATGCACCGGTTTATCGTACCGAGGGTATCGGGGAGGACTGGGAGGGTCTTAAATCGATGGTCAGCGGCTCCACCCTCGTCAACAGGGACGAAATTCTTTTTATCATCGGACATAACGAGCGTGACACGGAACGCGAGGAGGCCATCCGTGCCTTGGATGACGGCAGGAGCTATCGCCTCCTCCTCGAAGAGTTCTACCCGGGACTGCGGCGCACGACTTTCAGTCTCAGTTTTGACGTGAGACCTTACACGGTGGAGGAACTTCTCGAAATTTTTGAAACGAAACCCGAGTGTCTCAGTCAGCACGAGATGTACCAGCTGGCCGGACTGTACGCTTCCCGGGGGATGTCTCCCCTTCCGGTGTACGAGAGGGCCTACGGGCAGTTCCCGGATGACACCGTGGCAATCCTGAATTACGCCAACGCCCTGTTGAAATACGGGCAGGATGCGGACGGCGCGTTGCGGGTGTTGGAACCGGTAACGAATGACAGCCGTGCTTTCTTTCCCATGGCCGTTGCCTATAACATGAAAGGTGACTGGAGGAAGGCGGAAGAATTGATCAAGAAAGCCGGTATGGCCCAGGGCAAACAAAAACTCTCAGGGGAGCCCGGGGACGGTGGAAACAATCAGCAGATAGAGATGTAACTCAGACATAGTTATATATAGTATTAGTAATCTTAATTTAAAAACAATTCGAATTATGAAAGTAATGAAGTATTTTGCAGTGGCCTCGTTGGCGTTGTTCGCTGCATGTAACAACGAAGAGAATCCGGTAGCGCCGGAGAGTGGCAACCAACCGGTTGATGTGGTGATGTCAGTGGCATTACCCGGTCCGGGCACACGTGCCGCCATGGGCGAATTGCAGAACACCGCCAACGACCAGGATGCGGCATCGGTTGAAAAACTGCATGTGTACTTGGTGGCTGGGGAAGACATTGTCCTGTCGAAGGAATTTACAAAAGATACTGATGATTTTACCAAGCTGACTTCGGCTACTGCCGTGGGTGCAGAGGCAACGACGGGAGGTTATAAATTCCTTGACGTGGACAATGGCGTGACAAAGGCACTTGTTATCGCTAACCCTCAGGGAGCGTTGGTTGACGGTGAGGGAAAGACTGTTGCTGAAATCAGCAAACAACAGCTGAAAGCCCAAATTAATGAAGTGATTTATGCCGGTTCTGAAACACTTACCACTGTTGGCGCCGAGCCTTATGGCGTCAATCCTCAGGAAGACAAACGTACCGTGAAGAAGGCCGAGCTCACCTTGACCGCCAGCATGAACCGCTTCCAGGTGACCGGTACCAAGTTTGTCAAGGTTATCTGGAAAGACGGGAAAAAGACCGAGGCTGAACAATGGTGCACGACTTGGCTGGCCAAGGATGAAAATAAGGGAAAGAGCAGTGCCGAAGCGTGGGCCGCTTTCAAGGCTGATGCCGCAGGCTTCAACGGCCAGACATGGGACGGCAAGTCCGACATTGCCCAACAGGCCAGCCTGAGTCAATGGCTGCAGGTTGTCGAAGTGACCACTGCAAACCAAGGTATCCTGATGAACCGTTTCAGCAGAACGCTCTCTGTTCCTCAACTTACAGTGGAAGAAGAGGCAAACTGGTTCTGGGCCAAGACCTACGCCGGAGACCGCTATAAATTCGAAGACGGCACGTTCAAACCCGACGGTAACACGGACTTGTCGGAAGTGGCCTCCTATTTCAATGCAGCGGGTTTCGATTTCGCACAGGGGGCAAAGGCCGCAGCGTTTAACTTCTTCGTGAACGGCATTACGGGTTACGGTAAGGAAAACAACGCTCCAAAACTTGCTTTCGTTTTCAAGACAGGTGACGACGGCGTATCCGCCGACAGACGTTTTGTCGTTATATCCGGTTACGCGAAGGCAGAAGGTGAAACTGCAGGCACGACGGATCTGGAAGCCGGCAAGGGCGGTTACCTGATCAATCTGGATCTCGCTGCGCTGAACGGGGGCCAGGGTATCCTCGTGGATGTTGACCCGAGCATTCCTGAAGGTGTGACTCCCGAACCGGGCGGACAGGGGGATTTGGAGGACGAGAACGTGAACGTCATCGTCCGTGTCGAGGTGCAGCCTTGGACCGCTGTGAACGTATTCCCCATCCTTGACTGATACAGATAGAGAGTAATAGCCGCTTGCCGGAGCGCTTTTCCCGTATCGGCCCTGACAGGCCGGTACCGGAATCCGCCCCGCACTCTCGGGGAGGGGAAAGTTTGTCCCCTCCCTTTTTTATTACCCGCGGGAGGGAAACGTGTCCTCTCTTTCGGGAAAATTACAGTATTGATTTATAATAATTAGTGTAAAGTATGAACATAAGAAACATACCGACCTGGCTGGGCCTGTTGGCCGCTTTATACCTCGTGACCGCATGTGACCGGGTGTATGACGACCTGAGCGGCTGCCTTGGCAACACGATCGTCTTCTCCTACCTGGCCGATGACAACCAGGAACATCTGCAGGAATACGTGGATGACATTGACGTCTTCATCTTTGACGTCGGGAACGGGGCCTTGGTGGAGAAACACCACCTGGAGGGAGAACAGCTGCTTTCACCGCTGGAGGTCAGGCTCCCGGAAGGTGATTATAAAGTAGTGGCCGTGGGCAACGCGTTGAACGAGACGGTTATCGGGGATGGTGCTTACGGTGAAGCGTCGGTTTCCCGGCCCGAACTGGCGGAAAAGGACGGATCGGCGGCCGGCACGTTTGACAGGCTATACCTTGGGGAAACCACCATCACGTCGAAGGTCATGAACGACTCCCGTGACGTGGTAAGACTTTATTCCCAGCACGTGAAAATCCATGCGGTAGTCCTTCCCGACGACGATGAGAACGCCGGGACCTGGTACGAACAGAACAAGGGGACGGGCTTCCGCCTGACGATGGAAACGCTCTCAGCCCGTTTCTCCTTTTCCGGGCAGCGTTCCGGAGAAACATCCTTCGACCTTCCGTTTTACACGGGAGGAAAAAACGACCGTTTCGTGCTTGATTTCAATACCCTGCGCTTCAAGGACGGGGACCCGCTGACGATCCGTCTTATGCAGGGAGATAAGGTTCTCTGCATGGTAGATGTCGCGGAATATATCGCTCTGTATCCCGACCAGATACGGATAACGGGGCGGCAGGAAGCGGTGCTTCCACTGTTCTTCCGCCAGAATCCCCGTTCTCTGACAGTAAGTGTAAAACCCTGGGAAGCCGTTGACGTGGTTCCCATAACCGATTGATGAATATTATGCTGAAAGATACTAAATATACTCGCACGGTAAGGGCCTTGAGGAACTTTGTGATGACGGTGTTGCCGCTCTTTTTCCTTGCCCTGACAGGATGCCGGAACGAAGAAGATATCCCGGAACGGCTTTCCGGAGAGGATGACGTGACCGTCAGGCTGAACCTGTCAACCCGTGGCGTAACAGCCGGGGGAAGTGAGATGCTGGACCTTTATTCCTCCGATCCGGCCAACTGGTATAAAACCGGCACACTGTTTCCCCAAGCCCCCGCACAGCCCAGAATAGCACTTATGGTTTTCAACAAGGAGCAGAACCGGTATGTGTACAGTCGCCTGCTTCCTTTCAGTTCGGGCAACGCGGAGGGGGAATATCAAACCAAGATACGCATCCCCAAAGGCGAGAGTGAATTCTATGCTTTCTATGCCCCCAACCAGACAGGAAAGGACCTGCCCTATTATACGCCCGGAGGAATCCTGCAGAACGCAGTTCCATGGGACTTCCTCGGGGAAGGCATGGAGGAGGTGGACAGGGAGGATATTGTCGAAGCCGCATTCCCTGCCATCATCAGGGAGCAGGATGACGGCAGTCTCGGCATTCCGGTGGACAACCCGTACGATGGTGTGACTCCTTCCCCGTCGGATGAGAAGATTATAGATTGGACAACAACTTCCAATATCTCTTGGAATGACGCTCCCGGAATATCCAACAGGTTGCATATGGGCATGCTTTCGGGAAAGCTGTCCACGGCCGTCCAGCCCGCTTCCGGGGAGCAGGTGCAGGATATCACAATCCCGCTGTTCCGTGATTTCTCCCGTGTCAGAATATACATCGCAAGCATTGCCCCCTTTGAGCAGATCATTTATAATTATAAAAGGATTGCCTTTTTGAACTTTCCGGTACTGATGTCTCCTTCTTTCAGGGAGAATGACTCGGACGGCGGCCAGCTTGCAGGATCCACCCCGGGAACGGGAAAGAACACGGAGCATACGGGCACGTATTCCTATGGAATAAAAAATGAAGCGCAACTGACCATCTACGAGGCCCCCCTCAATGCCAGCGGAGGGATTGACTATACGGAAATGGACGCCCAAAAATACGAGCAGTTCTTCCTTCCCCAGTACCTGGCCCCGTATATTCCGGAAGCCAATTCCTGGCAGGAAGGACACCCTCACCCGAAGATACAGCTGACAGTGGAGTATTATACAGGAGGAAACATCTCACAGACCAGGACAAGGACCTTTTTGCTTGACATTGGCGAGGAAAGTTCTCCCGGGGTGTATTCCGGCCCCATTTACCCGAACCGGGATTATAAGGTATTCATGGTCTTGCCGGAAGCCGCGGACAGAGAGATTATCTACCGGGTCGAATCCTGGGAGCGGAAGGATGTGGAGTTCCCTCCTTTTCAGTGATGTTCACGATTTTGTCATTATAAATTTTTATTATATATGAAAGCATATAGGCTGAAAATAACTTGTTTCATTCTTTTGTTACTGCCCGTTCTTACCTGCTGTACGGACGAGGAGCTGCTTCGGGGCAGCGGTGTCCCGGAAGGCGTGCCCACGACGGTAGACATCAGCGTGGGTACGGCAGCCAACAGGGCCAAGACACGTTCGGGCCTGCCGGAAGGCGAGGAGAGAAAGATATACAACCTTTACCTGTGGGTTTTCGATTCCCGCGGCGGCGTGGAGTTTTCCCGGGAGTATCCCCGTGCGGAGCTTTATCAGGCCGCTGCTGCCTTGGAAACGGCAACCGGCGAGAAGGACACGGATGCACCCACGAGCATGGGATTGCTGAAAAACATCCCCATTACCTCGGGAGAGAAGACGCTGGTCCTGCTGGCGAACTATAAATCGGATGGTGACGGGCTGTTTCAGGTAGAGCCCGGGATCCTGGCTGGCGTGTCGTCCCTTTCGGACATTCAGAGGGTCAAGGCGGAGATGACCGCCCGTACCCTGTTCCGACCGAACGGGAACCTGCTGATGTCAGTTACCAAGACGGAGGAGATCAGTCCCGACACCAGGCGCCTCGAGGTCTCCCTGAAACGTGCGGAGGCGAAAATCACGGTCAACCTGAAAACCGGGGAGGGGCTCACGTTCGTGCCCGGGACATGGAGAGTCGGTAACGTGCCGGCTTCGACCTTTGTCACCGAGCATGTCAAGGGCAGTGACGCCGGGGCTCCCTGGGATGCCGGCGGGATGGAGATGGATTCGTACTGGTTGTCCGAATTATTCCAGTTCGAGGGCGACGCTACTACTACTACTACGTTTTACCTTCCGGAGAACCGGAAATTGGCAAAAAAAATGATAACTCCCGCCTCTCCCGGTTACAATGCGGAGAGGAAGGGGTATGACCTGCGGCAGAAACAAGTGAAGTCTCCCGTTCCCGATGCTACGGAGAAGCCGAACGTGCAGAACGGAGCTACAGAATACGCTCCGGATCTGGCTCCCTACATCGAGTTCACGGGTGAGTTACGCCAGGATATGACAACCGGTGAAGTCTCAACGGAGCGTTTCGGGAGGGTGACCTACCGCGTTTATCTGGGATACACGGCGGAGAATGATCCGGTCAACGATTATGATATAGAACGTAACGTGCACTATACCTATAACGTGACGATCAAGGGGATGAACGACCTGGTAGTGGAGGCGATGTCCGACAAGGACCGGGAAGAGGAGCCCGCTCCCGGGGTGGAAGGCCTTGTATATGACGCTCACCGCTCCTTCAGTTTTGACTGCCATTATGAACAGGGCCTGATGCGTTTCAACAAGGACGAGCTTGCCATCTTCAGTCCGGATGGCAGTTTGAAGGACGACGCGATGATCTCCTTTGCTATACGCACCCCGTTCTGTGACAAGATAGTCTCTTACACGAGGGCGGAGCTGGAACAGCTGGAGGATAACGGATACATTCCTTCAGGGGAGAAGAAGGCAGACACTGGTTGGCTCGCGTTCTTCATCCACCCGAGCACCCTGTCTGACAATGGAAACGAAACCATGGAATATTACTCCAACACGGGGGCGCATCTGCTTTCGCTGGAACAGTTTCTTTACCGACTTGTCAAAGAGCCCGATTATGTATTTAATGCCTCCACGGGGCTTTGCAAGGTGACGGTTTACGCCAACGAGTATTTCTACGAGCGGAACCCCATGCAGGATGGCGCCCCCGAGGACAAGAACTTGTGGAAAACCTTTGCCAACGCCCCGGATCGGACTTTCGACCTGCTGGTGAACACGTCGCATGAAATCTCCCCCGACGGGCAGTCACGTTATCACCAGGCTGTCGTTTCCATCCGTCAGATGTCCATCAAGACGGTGTTTACGGAGGGACCCGAAGGCATGCGTGTCTGGGGGGTGGAAAACGTGAACGAGACACCGGACCTGGACTTTATGGTGAAGGCTCCGGGAGAACCGGATGCTTTTTATAATAAATATACATCCAACGGCTGGTCGAATACCTGGAAGGTGATGGCAAGGTCGGGCGACTTCAGTCAAGAGGTCATGATTGACCCGATGAGAAGAAGTAAACAAGACCAGTTATGGCAGGTCATGACGAAGGTGGACAACGCGAAGCTGACTCTCAGCAGAGACCATTATAATTTGGCAGCCAAGAATTACCACGCCGAATATGCCTGTTTCACCCCGTTTTTACGGAACCGGGATGATAACCGTGATGGCCGGATGCAGGCCGCCGAGATGAAGTGGTATATTCCTTCGGTGAGCGAGAGCGGTATGCTTCTCGTGGGGGAACGGGCGTTGCCGTTACATTCCAGGCTGCACGGGCACGCCCCCTCGGACAACGCCACAGCATTTTATATGTCAAGAGCCTTTATGGCAAGTACAAACCTTTCTTTATACTCTTCCAACCCCTATATTTGTATCTTGGAGTCCCGCAGCGTGACTCCCATCGCAAACTTTGATTATTACAAGGGAGGGAACTCACCCGGGGACCGCACCCCCTACTCGGAAGTGAGGTTGATCAGGGATCTGGGGATGCTGGAGTCTGGGGAAGAAAGCTATCACATCGAGGAGTTGGGCAAGGAACTGAACAAGTCTCTTGTCAATAACAGGACGAAAGAGGAATATCTGGTCTTTAGGGCAGATAACCTGCCATACAGCATGACGCGTGGAGTAAGAGCCATTTACGAGTTGCCCGCGCATGATGAGGACTCCCAGAGCAACACCATTTACAAGAACGGGTTTGAGGTGGCCAAGTATATCGCCAATAAGATAGATAAGCCCAAGGATTTGAATAATCCTGACAGGAAGAGCGAGTATTACTTACAGGATTGGAGCACGCTGATGGCGGACATCGAACAGGGAAACAGCCCGTGCGCCTATTATTACCAGGAGGCGGACAAGAGCGACCTGGGAACCTGGCGGGTGCCCAACGAGGTGGAATTGATCATCATGTGCGGGAGCCTGTTCGACTGGCATAACCCTGAGAAAAAGGAGGTTTACGAATTCGGTAATGACCTTCCTTCTCTGGGAGTAGTAGAATCTGAAGTTCTCCATTCTCGGACGGGATTTTCCAAGCGTAGCATGAACGGGGCAAGATCGTTCAGTGCCGGCTACCAGATGTATCTCCATGGTTATCTCCGATGGGTCACGACCGTGGATACCCAGTGGGCGGGTGACAATGACAGGCTTGTGAATAACAGGAAGGGATACGTGCGTTGCGTGAGGGACCTTGAATAGTCTGGTCCCGGGGATTGGGGAAGGAATTTCCCAGTTTTGCAGGTGTGACCGGAGGAAGCCGTATCATGGCTTTTCTCCGGTCTTTTCGATATGAGGAAAAGTTTTTTCATCGTAAAGGGCCGAAAGGAAAACCTGCGATCGAATCAAGCGAGGCATAAAAATAAATCGGGTAGCGTGAAGGTACTCACGTGCCCCATAATTAAGGAATAACATGATAGAAACGTACTTTAACAACTTGATGCAGGAGGTCGAACGTAAGATGGGCATTGAATCTTCCCGTATGGAGGGAGAGCAAGTGATACGGACTTGTCAGGAGATGGTTTCTTTTTTGAGGGAGCGATCCCGTGAGTTGAAGGACTATGTCCTAAACCACCCATTCTCCAACGTGGAAGAGGAAATCTGCTTTTTCAAGTATTACAAGCCTGCCCTGACGGGACGCCTGCTGTATTATTACCGGGTATACCAGATCGAGAGCGGTTGTTCATGTTGCCCGGAGATTGCCCGGATGCATTACCGCAAGGCTATGAAAGAATACCAGCGGAAACTGGAACGATACCTTCCCTTTTACCAGTATTACCGGAGCGGGGCGACTTACCGGGACCATTACTATTTCCGCCGTGCCAAAAAGGAGCTGAGCCCGGAAAGCGGAAGTTTTATGCTGGAGGAGGATTCGGTGATGTCAACCGGTTATGACTTGTTGGCCGCAAGACTGATAGCGGCGGAAATGTTACTTGGTTATCTGAACCGGAAAGTGCTGCTGGCAATGGAGGGGGCGTATGCCGTGCAGGAAAAGGAGCACCATTGGACGGACCGGAAGGCGGCTGCCGTGGAACTGATATATGGCATTTGGGCGATGGGTAGCGTGGATAACGGGAGGGTGAGCATTGTCGAGCTCGTGATGCTGTTCGAACAAATGTTCCATATTGACCTGGGAGACGTGTACCACACGTTTATCTCCATGCGTAACCGGAAGAACAGCCGGACAGCTTACCTTGATCAAATGAAGGAACGTTTGTTGAAACGAATGGACGAAACGGACGGATAACCTTTTGTAAAACAAGGAAGAGACTGGCAGGTTCATAGCAAGTTGCCAAATCACCTTTCCCGATACGCCATTTGGTGAAAATACAGTATATAGCCACCGTAGAGAGCCCGAATAAGGCTCCGCGGCGGTTTTTTTGTACCAGAAAAAAAACTTTGGCAGCTTGCTACGAACGTGAAAAGAAAAACGGTCGAACAGACTGACCTTTGTAACCGGAAACCAAATTATTAAAAGATTATGGAAATAATAGCAATCGAAAGCAAAGCGTTTGCTACCCTCGTGGAGAAGATAGAGGGGATAGCGGCATACGTGGAGGCGTCCGGAACAAAGGAGCGGGAGCAATGGCCGGTAGCGGATAAGAAGGGTACGAGGAAGGCAGGGCTATGGATGACGGGAAAGGAAGTGTGTGAACAACTTGAAATCAGTCCCCGTACTTTGCAGCGTTACCGCACGAACCGTATCATCGCTTACTCTATCTGCGGGAGGAAGATACGTTACCGCCGTACGGACGTGGAACAGTTCCATGAGCGTTGGATACGGGAAACGCCTGACAAGCTGGTGGACCGAATGATTGAAGCGTACCCTTTACACCAATGCAAAAGCAGATCATATGGTAAGAAAAGAGGAAATACTGGCAAAAACAGGTAACGGGCTGGAGGTGTTCCGTCATTATCTGCCCGTAAAATGGCGGGTGGGTCGAAATTTCCTGAATCCGCTGTACGCTGATGGCAGGGCCTCGTGTAACGTTTATTATGATCGCCACAGCGGGATGTACAGGATGAAGGACTTTGGTAACGGTGAGTATTCGGGAGACTGTTTCTTCCTTGTGGCGAAACTGAAAGGACTGGACTGCCGGAGTGCCGCTGATTTCGTGGAAGTGCTGCACACCATTGACCGGGAGTTGTGCCTGGGGTTGGATGGGGCCATCCCTTCCGGTACCAACAATCGGGAGGGAAGCTGCCGGACGACACGGCCCGTAACGGGTGCACGAGAGAAAAGTGAGGGGGAAAATACCGGGGAGAGCATTCCCGGGGATACTGTCACGGGCACGGAAGGGAAAGATTTATCCCGCGAGCGTCCTGGACCAAGCCCCTACCAAGTAGCTGAAAAGTCTTTCACAGAGAGAGAGCTCGCCTACTGGGGCATATCGGGCATCACGGTAGAGGTGCTGCACCGTTACGGGGTGGTGTCGCTCGCCGAGTACCGGAGCGAGACAAGGGAAGGCAAGACGTTCGGCTTTACTTCAACCCCGGCGGAACCGATGTTCGGCTACAGGGGGAAATGGGGCGTGAAGGTGTACCGCCCGTTATCGGAAGTGCGTTTCGTCTATGGCGGTCATACGGGCGACAACTACTGTTTCGGTCTGGAACAACTGCCCTCGAAGGGCGACCTGCTCTTCCTCACGGGTGGCGAGAAGGACGTGATGACGCTTGCGGCTCACGGTTTCCAAGCCATCTGCTTCAACTCGGAAACCTCGGTAATCCCGGCGAAGACCGTCCGGAAGCTCGTCTATCGCTTCAAGCACATCGTACTGCTGTACGACACGGACAAGACGGGGCTGGAATGCTCGGAGAAGCACCGGGTACAACTGTCGGAGTACGGTGTTAAACGGCTGGTACTACCGCTGCCGGGGACGAAATCAGAGAAAGACGTGACGGACTATTTTAAAGCCGGACACACACGGGAGGATTTGATGGGGCTGTTCCTGAAACTGCTCGACACGCTGTACGGGGACACGATGGCGGTACTGAAATCGTGTGAGATCGATTACGACTGCCCGCCGGAGCAGGCAGTCGCTATCGTGACCGCCGGGGACGTGCCGTTAGGCTCGGAAGAGAACATACTCTGCATCACGGGCGGAGAAGGGACGGGCAAGAGTAACTATACCGCCGCGTTGGTCGCCGGGGCAATTATGGAACGGGAGGAGGACGCGGACCTTCTTGGGGTGAAGGTGGAACCGAACCGAAAGGGGCGTGCGGTGCTGCTGTACGACACGGAACAGAGCGAGCAACAGCTCTACAAGAACACGGGGCGGCTGCTGCGGCGTGCCGGTCGGGAGAAAATGCCGCCTTACCTGCACGTGTACTGCCTGACGGGGATGTCGAGGAACGAGCGGCTGACCGCCATCATCCAAAGCATGGACAAGTACCACTACCTGCACGGGGGCATCCATCTGGTCGTCATCGACGGAGTTGCCGACCTGATCCGTTGCGCCAACGACGAGGCAGAGAGCGTGGCGCTGGTTGACGAAATTTACCGCCTGGCGGGAATTTACCGCACGTGCATCACCGCCGTGGTACATTTCGTGCCGAACGGGTTGAAGTTGCGTGGACACTTGGGCAGCGAGTTGCAGCGGAAGTCGGCGGCTATCCTCTCCATCGAGAAGGACGAGAACCCGGAGGTGTCGGTGGTGAAGGCATTGAAGGTCAGGGATGGAAGCCCGCTGGATATCCCGCTGATGCAGTTCCGCTGGGACAAACAGGCCGGGATGCCTGTCTATATGGGAGAGAAACCGAGGGTGGAGAAAGAAAGGCGCAAGGAGAAGGAACTGTCTGAAATGGCACGGGCAGCGTTCGTCACGCAAAAAAAGTATGGCTATATCGAGCTATGCGAACTGATACAGGAAACCCTGGACGTGAAGGAACGGACGGCGAAGGGGTACATCCGTTACATGCGGGAAAAGGAAATTATTGAAAAGGAGGGCGACTGCTATGTATATGGACAGCGAAAAATTTGAGAATTGGATGGAGCGTATCATGGAACGTTTCGACCGGACGGAGAAGTTGTTGGAAAGAGTACTGAAGAAGAGCAACGCGCTGGATGGAGAGGAGGTACTGGATAACCAGGACCTGTGCCTGCTGCTGAAGGTCGGTATTCGCACATTGCAACGTTACCGTGCCATTGGGATACTGCCGTACTTCACTATCAGTGGCAAGGTCTTCTATCGGGTGAAAGATGTGCACGAGTTCCTCCGCAACCAGTTTGCCGCTGTGGAGGAACGGGCTGCAAAACGGAAGGAGAAGGAAGTCCGGAAAGAGGAAAGGCGCAGGAAAAAAGGCTTGTTTCCGTAAAAGTGATATTTCCTTTATGATTTCTGTTAGTGGACGGGGACTTGCCGGATCGTGAGATTAGGCAGGGCTATTGTTTTGTTATTCGGGAAGTTTCCCGTACCTTTGTGACAAAGTACGGCAGGTGGTACTCTACCGGGGTACGGTTGCTGTCATGACATGAAAGATTCATACCCGGCTTGGAAGCAAGCAGGGATTGATATACATATTGTACGTTCGCTGAACGTCTTGGAATAGAAAACTGGCACTTTTCAAAAAAGACAAGATGTATAGCGCAATGTTCATGCTGTATGCTTATACGGCGTGAGTTTGCCTATTCTGTCTTTTAGGTATGCCAGTACCTCTATTCCGGAATAGTGTGAGTTCACGCTGTTCTTTTTGGTGCGAGGCGGGCATAATCCTTAAAAACACATTGTTATGGAACAGATTACCTTGCACGTGTACCAATCCATCGACGGCTGTCCGGTCATAGCGGACAAGTGTTTCAATGCGGTAGTGGACGCCTGTGCCTACGTGCTGATTGACGAGGAAACTTACCTGCGTATTTACCTGAATGATCTTGACTGGCCGCTTGAGGCAAAGGAGACCTTGGTCGTGACGAACGGCTGTATAGACTTGACAGAGACAGAACGGGTACGTTTTGTCAGGGGGAATGTGGTAACGGAACTGCAACGGATAAAGGAGAATGGCGACGGTATGGTGGTGGCTTACGGAGGAGAAACCGGAGTTTTACTCTTGGACAACGGGCTGGCAGATGAAATCGTGATGACAACCGTGCCGGTGCTGGTCGGTAACAGTGAGAAGGGGCTGGAGTGCGGACCGAACGACGGCAGGATATGGGCTGTACGGTCGAGCGAAGTGCTGGAGGACGGGAAAATCCGAACGGTGTACGGGAGGATGTAATAAAAAAGCAACCCGCCGATTTGGGCATTATTAAAGAGGCTTGGCAGGTTCTATTGATTGCAAAGATAACGGAAATAGTTGGAACGACAAATATTAGAATACTACAAATGCGCAACTATGTGTTGCGCATTTGTTATTATTGCCGGATTGTCTTTAAAATCAACTCTTTTAATTGTTGTTCAGTCGGAAGTTGCAACTGGTATTTGGAAACGAATATCTGTTCATCCAATCCGGTTGTGGTGTACCGCACCAACGCATCGTTCTTGTCCGTTACCAGCAAAATGCCGATAGGCGGGTTATCGCCCGGCTCCATCACTTCGGCTTTATAATAATTCAGGTATGAATAAAGTTGTGACACATGAGCGTGGTTGAAAGTATCAACTTTCAATTCGCACAAAATATGACATTTCAAAATCCGGTGGTAGAAGACCATATCAATGAAATAAAATTCGTCACCGATAAGGATTCTTTTTTGTCTGGCTTCGAAACAGAAGCCGTTTCCGAGTTCGATAATGAAGTCTCGCAAATGGTCGAGCAGAAGTGTTTCGAGTTCCTTCTCCTTTAGCAAAGAAGCCCGTTGCTGCGGAATGTTCAGGAACTCGAAGAAATAGTCATCCTTGACGGCATCGGTTACAGTTTGTGGGTGAATCTTCTGCTGAATGGCAGCAAGTGCATTTTCCATGTTGCCGGATAAGCCGACACGTTCATAACTCAACGCTCCTATCTGCCGTTTGAGTTCACGGACAGAAAGCCCGGTTTGGATGGTGAGCATTTCGTAATACATCCGCTTGATAGGATTGTCGATTTTTACCAGTTCGATAAAGTGGGTAAAAGAAATAGAGCTGAGTAGTTTCTGAGGCTCTATCGTATTAACTATATCTTGTTTGTTTTCAGCATTTTGTAATAAGTGCATCAGTGATGCACTTTTTCCAAGACCCTGCATTTCCAATAAGTGCATCGTTGATGCACCTGTTGGAGGCAATATCGTTTTTATTACAGTTGCCAACTGGGGATATACCATATAGAAGACTCGTGAACGCTTGAATAATGTAATATTCAATCCTTTTAAATTAACTTTTTGTTCCAAGTTTTTCAATAAGAATTCCCCATATTTGGCACGGTCTTCTCCGTTCTGCTCGAACTCCACGATATAAAAACCGATAAGCCAGTTACGCATGGTCTGGCACTGGTTTACGGCTTTGACCGCACTCTGTTGTAATCGTTGGTGCGTGTCGGCTATGATGGTTGCTAATTGTTCAAAATTCATGTTATGCTATTGTTGAATGTTGATTAAAGCCGTTCGGGTATTGTGCCCGGAACGGTTGCCATCCGGCCACAGAAAAGAGCAATCCCGCCTTTTCTATGTGACCGATTGGCAAATATAGGGATTATTGCCGGGATTACGGATATAAAAACTTGAATTCCTGTGGGCTACCATTGTCTATCAAGAGCCGTTCGTGCTGCAGAGCCGGGCGGCTTCCGCTACGGAGATCCAACCGATGCCGTTCATCGCCTGTGCTCCTTTCCTTTGGACTTGTCCGTGTGAGGCGGGAACCCGTATACGATGCGGAAGTCCTTGTCGAAAGTGAGGTATGCATCGAAGGGCTTATCCTCCCTACTCCTGAATCCTTTGATCAGGGCAGTCCTGCCTTTGGTCACGAGGTCGGTAATCTGGCTGTCGGTGAGCTGCTTCTCCCCCTTGTTGCGGAAGACGGTAAGGGAACAATCGACGTTGCTGCACTTGGCGACCTTCGGGTAAAGGAGGATGCGACCGGAACGGCACTTGGGGCACGGGATATGTCCGCCGTCCGCCACCGATACCTGCACTTGCAGGAGTTCTTCGGTAATCTGGGCGGCATAGACCTCGATGGCCTTGCGGAAGCTGTCGGGATTCATCTCCCCGCTCTCGATCTTGGCGAGGGCGGTCTCCCACTGCCCGGTCATCTCGACATCGGCGATGCGCTTGTCCTTCACTATCTGATACACGGCAAGCCCCTTGTCCGTCGGCACGAGGCTCTTCTTCTCCCGGCGCACGTAGTCACGGGCAAAGAGGGTCTCGATGATGGAGGCACGGGTGGCGGGCGTGCCGATACCGTTCCCTTTCAAACTGTCTCGAAGCTCGTCGTCCTGCAACTCCCTGCCGCAATGCTCCATCGCCGAAAGGAGGCTGCTCTCGGTGTGCAGGGGACGGGGCTTGGTCTGTTTCTCCACACACTCCGCCGATTGCAGGGGGAAAGCCTCGTCGGTCTGCAAAGTCGGCAAAGCGGCTGTTCCCTCGTCGTCCTCCTCCCGCTCGTTCCGCACGGCACGCCATCCGGCGGATCTGACGACCGTCCCCTTGGCGGTGAACACGCTGTTCCCTGCCGTGAAAGAGACGGTGGTAGCGTCCTTGAGGCAACGGGCGGAGAAGGCTTCGAGCAGGCGGGCGGCTACCATGTCATATACCGTGCGTTCGTCGGCGGACAGCTCGCCGGGCAGACACTCGGTGATGATGAGCGCATGGTGGTCGGTGACTTTCCCTGCGTCCACGCTGCGGCGGTTGAGCGAAGCTCCTTTCAGGGCGGCGGCATGGGCGGCGAAAGCCGGGTACCGCTCCAGCAGGGCGATACGATCGGGTATCTCGTCGAACACATCGTCCGATAGGTAGCGGGAGCCGGTACGGGGGTAGCTCAACACCTTCTTCTCGTAAAGCGACTGGGCGATGGAGAAGGTCTTGTCTGCCGAGAAGCCGTACCTGCCGTTCGCCTCTTTCTGCAAGGCGGTCAGGTCATAGAGCAAGGGAGGTTCTTGGCTCACCTCCCTGCGCTGCAAGTCGGCAACCTCCACCGTCCCCGTTGCGGTTACAGCGCCGAGAGCGGCATTTGCCGCCGGAAGGGTTTCGTAACGCAATTCAGAGATGGCGGCGAAGGGCGTGCCGTCCTTTTCAGCCGTGACCTTCAGCCGGTAATAGGTCTGCGGGGTGAAATCCCTGTTCTCCAGATAACGGGAGCAGATCATCATCAAGGTGGGTGTCTGTACCCGTCCGAGGGAGTAGATGCCCTGCCCGGCGGCGATACTGAGAGCTTGGGTGGCGTTTAATCCAATCTCCCAGTCGGCGATAGCACGGGCTTCGGCGGCACGGTAGAGGTTGTCGTAGTCGCTTCCGATTTTGAGGTTGTCCAGCCCTTCCCGGATGGCACGGTCGGTCAGCGAGGAGATCCAGAGGCGCAGGCAGGGTTTGCGGCAGCCAAGGTAATTGTAGATGTACCGATGAATGGCTTCACCCTCACGCCCGGCATCGGTCGCCACGACGATACGATCGGAACGGTCGAAAACCTCCCTGATGACCTTCAACTGTTTGAGTACGCCGGGGTCGGGCTTGTACTCCTTGCCCTCCCGTATCTGGCGGGGGATGTACTTGAACTCCTGCGGCAGAATGGGCAGGTTCTCACGCCGGAAGCCCGCATAGCCGTATGCTTCGGGCATGGCAAGCTGGACGAGATGGCCGAACGCCCAGGTAACGAGGTAGCCGTTACCTGAGAGGTAGCCATCGTGCCGCTCTCGGACATTCAACACGTTTGCTATATCCTTCGCTACGGAAGGCTTTTCAGCGATAACTGCTGTAATCATATTTCTTTAAAATTTAACGGTTTGACAAAAGTTATCCCGTCGTCCGGACGGGATAACCGTGTAATTCATTTACAGAGTGGCGGGGGAAATCAGCGGCGGACACCCCGGCTGCGCTTGGGCTTGTCGGGCTGTTCCTGCTTCTGTGACTGTTTCCGTTCCTCTTTCTGCTCCTGCTTGCGCTCCTGCTGCTGTTTCTGCTCCCCGGTGGGGCGCTGCTGTGCGGATTGCAGGGCTTCTTTCAGGTTGCGGGTCGCCTCTACGGTCTTGCCCTCGGAATTGACCGCCACCTGCACCTCGTTCTCCACAGCGGGCTTGACACGCCCCTCTTCGAGTGCCGCCTTGTAGTCCTTGGGGAACATGAAGGCGGGCTTCTCGCCGGGCTTCCATGTGATGTAGCCTTGGTAGGCTTTTCCTTTCTTGTCCACCAGACCGGAGACCTTGACCGTTCCCTCGGCTTCGAGTTCGAGGCGGGACTTCTCGGTAAGCTCCTGCTTGCGGAAGGTCTTCGGCACCTCCTGATTGGCGGTCTGTTTCAGGTTCGCCTTGTACGCATCCATCGCCAGCCTGCCCCGGTCGCCGAAGAGAAATTCGAGCTGCATCTTGGCTGCGCTGAACTGCACGGGAGCCGGGTAAACCTTGGGCTGCTCCCCCTCCTTGGCTCTGGAAAGGAACCGGCAGACCACCGCCTCGCCCTGTTTGAGCCGGGCTATCTCGTCCGGGGTGAAGGTATGCCCGTTCTTCTCCGCCGGGATATTGACCTTGGAGAGCGGGAAGGCGACCAGCTCGTTGGTCTTGAGGTTGCGGCTGACAAGGGCTTCGACCTGTTCGCCCGCCCGGTTGGTGACGGTCGCCGGATGTCCCATGTTGCCCGTCTGCCGGAGCACCTGCTTGTCGGAGTCGGTGATGTCGTAACCGAAGAACTGCTTCTGCATCTTCTCCGGGTCGAGGATGCCGTGGCTGCAAACGGTCAGCCTGCCGTCCGTGCCGGGTTTGAGCGAGAGCTGGCTATCGTTGCTGTGCGAGATGCCCTCGAAGTGGAAATGCACCCGGACGGTCTTGTCGGTCTGGAAGCCCCGGAGCATCTGGTCGAGCATCCCGTTGCCCTCAATCTGTTCCCGCTGCACGCCGAGGGCAGCGAGGCTGTTCCAGTCGATGTCCTCCGGGCGGTACTTGTACTGCGGGTTCTGTTCGGTCTGCCCGGCGGACTGCTGCGGCGCATCCTCCGGCTGTTGCTGCTGCCCGGCTTGGGTCTGCTGCTGTGCCTGCACGGGCGGCTGCACCTCGTACTGTGCGAGGAGCGGCTCACCTGTCTTGACCGACCGACTCTCCCGCTGCCGGAAATCGGCGGCTACCCGCTGCACCTCCTCTTCCGGCACACGGAAGAAATGGAAGCGGGTCGGATCTTTCAACTGGCTCCAGAGGTTGGAAAAGAAATTTGAAAACATATCGCCGTGGCGATCCACCCGCAGGAGGTCGTTGTTGTCCTCCAGTGGGTTCTTGGTCTGTAACTCGCCGTCCTTTACTCCGCTGACGGCTTGGAGCGTGCCTTTCTCGTCCATGACGAGCAGGATGTCCATTAACTGCTGGCTGCTGTCCGGTTGTTCGTCCATAATCTGAAAAAATTAAATGGTGAATATTTTTAAGGTTCCGATTGAAACCGGACGTAAAGATATGGGATGAATGCTGGAAACGTGCAATTTACGGCTTAGGTATCCTCGTTTGTCCTCCTGTTCGTAGATTTGTCACATTCCGGTTCGAGAGTAATTGAAGTTTTGATTTTCTCGTGACCTTTTTACCCCGAATAAACTGTAAATAAAAATATCACTGCAAAATTATATATGGTACATACGTGTAGAATTATTTTCGATGCTGTCCGAACTTATCGGAAATTTTATGAAGAAAGGGGAATATTTGCGTCATACGCGGGTATTTTCATCTGTCCGTTTTCCACGGGGTTATTCGTGTGTGGCCTTGTACCAAGAGGTCGTACCTTTCAGTAAGGCCATGGGATTGGTGCTCGGGTCCGAGATCGTTATACCCGAGAAAGTATGTATGGGAAGGGGCCCTTTGGTCCTGGAATAAAATTTACCCGTATGGGTTTTATAGGGAACAAGCCGCTCCAGCTGTTCCCTGAAGCGGGCTGTCAGGACAGGGTCAGAGCAGAGGGTGAGGACATAATCGGCAAAGTCATAAAAGATGACGGGGGTGTATCCGTCCAGTCCCTGGAGTTCTCCTTGTAGGGAATCATCGAAAACATACCTGTCATTGATACTTTTCATGATAGCAGCCATATTATCTAATTCAGAGCAATCTGTCACAGCCAGTGTCCCGCAGGGCATCATTTCATAGGTTGAATAAAAGTCGTGGAATCCTTCGCAAAGGGATCCGTAATCAGGATTTCCCAGCAGGAACTCCCCCACAGTGGCGTAAGGCATTCCGTATGCCATCATTTCACTGGTAGAGGCTATAAGAAATCTTGTGGCTTCTTTCAGTTCATAGGCAACCTCTACGGATGACATATAGCAATCGTCAAACAGGATATACTCCATTTTGACGCCCGCGCCTACAATCCCCCGGGCCAGGGTACCCACGTCCGTTTGGAACTCCCGGGTCAGTCCCCCGAAATAGCGTGTCAGCGGCTGCTCCTGATACTCCCAATGCTTTTTCATCCGGAAAAGGGAATCCGCCTGTGTACCGTCCACGGGAAGCCATCCCATGCCATGGGAACCTATGATCATAGCGTAAACCGGAGCAGGAGCAAATTCCTGCACGTCGTTCAATATCCCCGTTATGCCCTCCACCGTAGTAAACCCCGAAGTGCCATACCTTTTCAGCGTTTTACGATCGCACTTTCCTTTGGAATGTATGATCTCAAACATCGTGGCTTCCGTAGAGCTCGTGGACATAAACACGAGAATTCTTTCATGCTCCAGCCCCCTTCTGCTTACACACGCCTCCATATCCGCGATATTGGTGTAAAAATAGCCTGTCAGGTCAGTGGACCACGGCAGAAACATGAATAACGTTTTCCGATTTTCCATGGCTTCCCCGAGCTCTTCCTTTTCACATGAAAGAAAAATAAGGGAACAGCACACGAAAAGCAGGATACTGGTCCATGTATAAATTTTCCGTGGAGCTTTCATCTTGCGTATGCGATTAATCGGTGAAAAAATGGTTGACACTGCCCGATTTTACAACCAGATAAGGTCCCTTTACCGCCAGGCTACGGCAAAAAAGGACCCCGGATCCATGTCATATGTTCAAGAGAAATCTCCGGGGCATATTTCCCGGAATTCCTCCGGAGCGGAAATATCTTCCTCGGATATTTCCACGTGTTCCACGCCGTCCTGTCCTCTTATCATGCAGGAAAACATCTCCGCCCCGTCCAGACAGGAAAATACCTCGTGCCTCGGTTCTCCGTTTTCAAACCAATAAACGCAATATTCCTTCATCGTAGTAAAAAATCAGTATTTACCGGCACGATCTCAAGTTCGATACCGAATTCTTCCATCTGCTGACGGATATTCCCGCAAGCCAGTTTCTCCCTGGCCGCTTCAATCCCCGTGAAGGCATCGTATCCTTTCGGTGCGGATACAATTTTCCCTTCTAATACCGCATGGGTGATCTCCCCTCCGGCTTTTACCCCGGCATTCATAATAAAGTAATAATCTTTCATCTTATCGTGAGTTGAATCTATTAATCTATTTACCGGTCAGAGAAAAGGCCGGATATTTCACCGCAAACCCGAATGCCCGTTATCTTCTCTTGCAAGTCCATTCCGGGATTTGTTATAATAACGGTTCATCGATCCACGATCCCGAACCGGACCAGCATCGAATATCTCTTTTTTATCGTGCGGCTTCTCTCAAATGGGGGCGGGGCAACCGATAAGATATGACCTTGTGCAAACATCTCTTTTCCAGCATCCCCTCCTTCCACGATGCGGATGATCTCACCCGGCCTCTTACCTATTGCCTCCAGCAGGTAAACCGCCTTTTCCCGTGCCGCTTTCAGTGCTTCTATCTTGCCCTTCCTGTGATAGGACAGGATATCCCTATGTTCCAGTTTATCTATATACATCGTATGAATTCCTTTTGTGTCCACCCGTTTTAAAATTTCATCAATCAGTGTGAAGTCACGTAACGTGACATCAAATGATTTGGAAACCAGAAAATCCTGTCCCGGCTTACGCCAATTATCGCCCACATCCTTTGTGCGGATTGCCTCCCGTGGCACTCCGACTATTTTCAAAACCTGCTTCAATTCCTCCTCTATCCTGGTAAGAGGAACCTTCGTCCGATATTCTTCCGGTTTGGATACGCCATCAAACTCTTCTTCGAAGTACTCCCTTATTTCGATAACGTAATGAATCCTGTCAGGAACTACCTCTATCTCGGAAGTACCGGTTACCTCTATATAACGTTCGCCCACCTGAGCGGGCAGCGGAAAGGGAATGAACATGGAGATCAACAATAAAAGATTGAAAACACGCATAACAGTCTATTTACAGGTTTACCGGGAATCTACATGATCGTCCGGTCATCTATGATCCTGTAGTCCATATCTGAACGGGGCTGGAAAACAGGAGTAAAACATGATTGATAAATTTCCATAAAACACATTAAAATCCACCCCTCCCTGACAATGGAAGGGGTAGATTCACTCCCGGTCTATTTTCGATTATCTTCTTTCCGGAGAACCAAGAAAGACTCCGAGGGTTTAAAATGAGGGACCTTGCGAGCCGGGATGCATATGGTTGTGTGCTGTTGGATATTCTGTGCCTTCTTTGCCGCCCTTTTCTTCAAAGAAAAGGTCCCGAATCCGCGCAGGAATACAATTCTCTCTCTGCCGAGTGCATCCTTCACGCATTTCATGAAACTCTCGATTACCAGGCCAACGGTCCTGCGATCGATTCCAAGCTCCTCAGAGACCCGGTTTATAATATCTGCTTTAGTCATATCTGAATTTTAATGTTCACACTATTTTTATCATTCAGGGACAAAGGAAAATTTCCACCGCCAAGGAGTAGCCTGTTCCTCAGATATGTTCCTGCCCGATACCGTCCATACCGTTTGAATAAACGTCATTGTTTCTTCAGCAAGTCACGTATTTCTGAAAGTAACTTTTCCTCGTTGCTCGGGACAGGTGGGGGCAAGGGTGTCTCTTCTTTTTTGCGCCTGAGATTGGAGAGCAGGCGGATGAACAAGAAAATGGCAAAAGCGATGATCACAAAATCCAGCATGGTCTGTATGAAGTTTCCATAGTTTATCGTGACGGCCGCCTGTTCGACTCCATCAACTACCCTGGCGGGTTCCAATTCCCATCTCAGTTCCGAGAAGTTGGTTCCGCCTACCAGCAACCCTATCGGTGGCATGATGATGTCTGCCACCACTGAAGATATTATTTTCCCGAAGGCACCGCCAATAATCACACCCACGGCCATGTCTACTACGTTTCCACGCATGACAAACGCCTTAAAATCCAGTAAAAAACTACTTTTTGACATCTTTTTTTATTTTAGTTGATAATAATGTATCAAACAAAGGTGGATAACAGAGAAACGTGTCTCGGGGTCATCCACCTTCCCTTCATCGTTGTCTGTCGCTATGCTGAGAAATGGCTTTCCACACTATGGCACTGGCCAGACCTCCTGTCAGTGGAGCGACGATAAATAGCCAAAGCTGTGAGATCGCGCCTCCTCCCTCGAAAAGTGCGGGTCCTATGCTGCGCGCGGGATTTACTGATGTTCCGGTGATGGGAATACATACGATATGCACCAGGACAAGCGTCAGCCCGATGACCAGGCCCGCCAGTTTACCGGCCCCTTTCTTTTTATCCGTGGCTCCCAGCGCCACAAGAACGAAAATAAACGTAAAGACGGCCTCAGCGATAAAGGCCTGCAACATTTCCCCCTCAACAAAGCCGTTGCTCCCTGTCATGGTAGGGCCGGCATGTGGCCCCGTAGATACCAGTATGAAAAGTACGGCTGATCCGAGAATCCCCCCGATTATCTGGAAAATAATGTATAACAGGGCATCCTTGCCCCCCATTCCTCCCGAGCAGTACATGCCCAGTGTGATCGCCGGATTTATATGGCATCCGGATATTCCGCCAATAGCGTATGCCATGGCGACCACCGACAGCCCGAAGGCTATGGCAACTCCCAGGGTACCCACCCCGGTGGTGACCGCACCGGGCATATCCCCGGCAAAAACAGCACTTCCGCATCCCATCAAAACAAGGACCATTGTCCCGATCATTTCAGATACATACCTGTTCATAGCATTTCAAATTACGTGTAGAATAAATATAGTTAATACATTCTGTTCAAGTGAATGCATCTTTCCGGTATTTTCCGGATCGCATTTAACGGCTACTGGATTCCGTTCCCGCGTTGATCGTACAGATGCTTACCCGGTTCCAGTCGGGCTCCTCGAACATGTTCCCTACTCCCTGGCCCTCGGCTACAATCCGTTCTTCTGCAATTCCATACTTGCCCACCAGCATTTTTTTCACGGCCTCCGCTCTTTGTCGGGCGATCCGCTCGTTAACTTCCACGCTTCCCTCAGGAGAGGCATAACCCTTGATGAGCACACTTGCTCCCTTATGGTTCTTTAAATAAGTAGCGATACGTTCGACATTCGGGAGTTGGGAGTTGTCAACTGTCGTCCTGCCCTGGCGGAAAGTTATGACGGATTCCAGCGTCTTTTTAGTGTTGTCAATGGTGTCTTTCACAATTTTTGGTTCCTGGTTGCGGCATTTGTCCAGTGCGGCCTCCAGTTCCGTTACCTTTCGCACTGCCTCCTGCAATGCCTTGGCATCTTTACCGGCCTGTGTATGAAGTTCATTAATTTTTGCGTTCAAGACATCCACCTCCTGCTGGTCGTAAGCTCTCACTTTTGTAAAGTGGTGTTTCCCGTTACTGCATCCGAAATGATACTTCAGACCAACGGATATTTCCCATACGGCCCGTCCGGAATGGAAACGTACGGCTTCGGAACCCATAGCATTCATGTCATAGACCAGGGCAGGTTTCAGTGCCAATGTCCATGCCTTGCTCTCTCCCAGGTTGAAATTAAAGTTCAGGCCCAGTTTTGTTGACATGCTGTTCTGATCGGAACCCGTTTCCCGGTTCATATAATAATGCAACCACCCGATTCCGGCCACCGCTTCGATTTCAAAAGGTCTGGGAACCCCGGTATAGGTCCCAAGGAGATTGTTCAGGTTCACCAACCCCAACAGACTGACATTGGAGCGGTCGAAAATGGTCCTGCTTTGTGAGGTGTTAAAGCTTCCGACCGCCTCCAGACCGAAACCGAAAACCGGTGTCAATTGTTTATTCAGTTCTATCCCCGTGATCGGGCGCATGTTTCCAAAGAAAGAATGATGTGTTAACGGGGTTGTTCCTCCCGCACTGATCCCGATGGACCAGTTGTCCAGAAACTTGTTACCCTCTACTGCAGTCTGGGCATTTGTGTGATACATAAAAACACCAGACAAAAACAAACTGATAAAAATTTTCTTCATCATAAGGTTTAATTTTTAATTATTTTGCAAAAATCGAAATTTATTCAAAAACACATGTTTTCATTCCAGCTCTTTTTTTTGTCATTTTAGCTCTTTAATGCAAAGAAACTGGCTGTATGGATGACCTTCAGAAGTGATTCTTTTTCTTTTGGAAGAAGTGGCATTCAAAAGAAGAGTATTCATAAGTTTTAATATTTTGATTGTTAAACTACAAAGACACAAGTTTTTTCCATTCATGTGAATCACAAGTATTATCATGAGCGATCATTCTGCCTGCTTCCCCATGAAAAACAGTGTCGATCTGTTTATTAGCAATGCAAAAACATGGACAATTATATTTATAATTTTGCAGCAATACAATCATAGCATAAGCGGTTTTATGCTTATTAATCATTCTCGATAATCATCTAAACCTGTTGCACGTCCATCCAGTCATGTAAAGTAAAATTCCCAGGCCTGGCGGAGAAATGCCCCGTATTACTCCTCCTGACCTGGGAATAGAATGATGCGGATGAGATTCCCGCACTGTTTCAATCCATTTTCATCACTATCTGAACATTCGGGTTATTTGCTATCCAGGGCATTCCAATAATCCATGTTGGTAACCCGTTCCAGCAGGACTTTTCTGTCCCCTTCACGGATATTGTCCGCAGCAGTGGCGGAGATAATGGCCGCACGCTTACCCACGCCACGCCATTTAATCATCCGGGCGGGAACTCCACGCCCGATCAGGGCGGCATGCACCTTTTCAGCACGCCGTGCGGAAAGGGTCAAGTTATAGGAGTCGCTTCCTTTGGCGTCCGTGTAGCCCGTGATAAGGAAACGGCTGTCCGGATAGCTTTTCAGTAGCTCTGCCAGCCTGTCAAGCGTTCTTTCCGAAGTGGCTGTTATGACATCCCTGTCAAATTCAAAATGGATATTCTCCAAGAGATCACACGCCATAGTGTCAATAATGGCCGGAACCTCCACCTTTTTCTCAACCACCCGCTCGACGATTCTTTCCACGGGTTTCTCTATCTCCACATATCGTACCACCGGAGCCGCATGTTTGCTCTTTCCGCCAATACGCCAGATGACACTGGCAGAAACCTGAACGAAGTGGGGAAGCCCCTTCTGCACGGGCAGAAGGTATTCACCTTGTAACCCCAGCCCGAACGAGTTGCTTAACCAGGCTTTCACACCCGCCCCGAAAGACAGGGGAACAAACGAGTTTTTGTCGGATGAACGCCCGTCAGGATTCCAGATGTCGGAAGACTCCCAATATGCCTGTCCGGTTGGATCATCCTCAAAGTTGCCGCCATATACGGAAGCAAAGTCTTTATGCAGATAGTTCACACCTACCCTGAGATAAGGTTCAACCCATTGGGATCTGAGCAGGGGAGTAAAGCGGAATTGTAGCCCCAGTCCCCCCATGTACAGTAAATCACGTTTCCTGTCATCACCTGCGGTACGGTTGTTGTTTTTCGTCAAACCGACGCTTCCCTGCAAATCCAGGTAAAACCACCGGTTCAATTCCCGTGCGATGTACAAGTTTGCCCCTCCCATCAGATGATTCGCTTTCAGGTTATAAAAGTAGTTGTCCGGCGTACTCCGGAAACCAGTGACTGACACCCGACTCCAGTTTATCAGCGAACCGCCGAGACCGATCTCCCAGGCTTTTGATTCCTTTTCTGACAGTCCGTCATGCGTCACCTCTGCCTGGAGAGGCACACGACGGGTCGTTTTCGTGTCCTGTCCTCTCACCGCCAGAGAGACCAACAGCAAGGAGAGACACACAAAGCATATCGTTATTTTTTTCTTCATATTCAATTATCCAATAAATAAATCAATTCATCCAGTCGACAGGACAATCCTTGATTGGCAAGGGCATCCGCTTGGACCAGTCCGCAAAATCAACTAAATAGTACTTATCTTCCTCTTTTAACAGATAGTAAGCGTAACGCCCACGGTACTCGTTAGATATATTATATGTTATTTTATCAGTGCTTTCTGTCCGTCGTCTGATATCCAGACCAATCCAGTTATTGGGATAAGTGCTTGTCAGTTTAAAGCGCTTGCCTCCCGTTGACAACGGCTTGGATCCGGTATGTACAGTTCCTCCCGTTCCATTGATGAAAGTACGCATTTCTATAAATACAGCCCGATTTTCTTCCAGCTCTGATGCCGGCAACTTGCCTTCCGGATGTTTCCAAACATTGGTTCCTTCCTCTTTTGTAAATTTATCTTGCCCTGTCGGGTAAGCGTATGTTTTATAAAAATCCTGTAAATTATCCGTGTCAATCTCTCCCCACATGGTGGTAATACCCTGCTTGATTTCAATAAACACACTGTTTTCTTTAAAAGATGGGGCCGGATACACTTCCGGGACATGTATCTTGTCCTGCAAATATACAGTCTGTCCATAGTCATTATAACTTCCCGTACCATCACCAAAATACAGTGCCGCATAATTGTCTGTTTGGTCCCATTCATATTTCGCCAACTTGCCGACAGTATCATTCTTCGCCACATTTGCCTTCTCCGTCTCTGTCAAAACCAACGGACGAATGATGTAGAGATATGAGTTTCCATTGCTATAGCGGACTAACTGATCTTTGTCCACATTTCCTTCGTTGACAGGCCGGTTTATATCTTTAACCCTGGCCGATTTCATACTATTATAAGGAGTAGTAATGGACGTCGGATACTTATCCCATTCTCCATCCACTTGACGCTCGAAGCTGTAATATACATTTAGTGTCCTATAAATATCTATCGACGTATTAGAATAATTAGACAGATATGCGCTTGTAATGATAGCTCTAACATTGATCCTATTCGGCACCAACGTGTTGCCCGCACTCGTTTCCTGCGTTCCATCAACCGTTACAGTCACACTTCCTTTCCTTTCTGATAAACCCTTATTGTCTGGCAATTTATCCCATGTGACCTTGAACTGCCCTTCCTCGTTTGTGATAAATGCATCCGTAGAAGATACACCGGGTAAGTCGCTCACCTTTACTCCGGCTGTGACCTTTTTGCCGGTCTTGTCATACACGGTAAATAGAACCGAACCGTCCGAAGGTACAACATACTCTTTCAGGGAAGAGTTCCAGTATTCAGGAATAACATTGTATTTTCCAACTTCTATCTCGATAACAGAGGATTTTCCGGTCAGGAAATCCCAGAAATCAGTCTGCTTGTTCCGGTCCGCCGGCCATTTTTGGTCAGGATTATGCGGGTTGTCCACATCACCGGACGAGATATACTCTTTCCAAAGCTCGTAGGCACTTTTACCGTTGGCTCCGTTAGCTCCATCCTTTCCGTCCTTTCCGTCCTTTCCATCTTTGCCATCCTTACCGAAAGCGGGCTTGCCTGTATCCGTTCCATTTATATACCAGTTGCCGTTATCGCCAATGGCAACCTCGGGAGATTTCCCGTCCTGCCCAACGGCCTTTTTCCCGGTATCCGTTCCGTCCACAAACCAGTTGCCGTTATCGCCGATGGTGACCGTAGGAGGCACGGCATCCTTTCCGTCCTTTCCATCTTTGCCATCCTTACCGAAAGCAGGCTTGCCTGTATCCGTTCCGTTAATATACCAGTTGCCGTTATCGCCAATGGTGACTGTCGGCGGTATAGCATCACGACCATTCGTTCCGTCTTTACCGTCTTTACCATCCTGACCGTCACGCCCACGTGCGCCGATACCGGTATCCTCTTTCCCAATGAACCAGTTGCCGTTATCACCTATATGCGGTGTCTGTCCGTCCTCTCCGCTGGCTCCGGTCAGGAAACGCCAGAAATCCTGTACCGTGTTGTTTTCGGAGGGCCATTTCTCGCCGGGATTATGCGGGTCGTCCACGCTACCGCTGGCAATCATGTCTTTCCACTGCTCGAAAGCACTCTGACCATCCTTCCCGTCTTTGCCATCTTTTCCCTTGAGAAACTTGAAGAAGTCAGCGACTTCTGTCTGATCCTTCGGCCAGTTGACGGTTCCATCCGCAACTTTTTCCTTCCAAAACTCGTAGGCTGAAAGCCCCGTATCACCTTTGGGCCCCTTGGGCATGGTGATATCCACGTCTGTACAGGATGTCATGAATGACACTATGACCATGCCGCACAGAACTGATGATTTGAATAAATTCATGTAATTGTTTAATTTTAAATATATAAAATGAGGAATAAATCAATATAATCAATACCTAAAATAATTCCTTGATTTACGGAAAAACGAGCAGTAAAAATTAACCATACTTGTTATAGTTATTAATATTAATAATATATTTTTTGCAAAATAAGATGAATGTTTTGATTTTTAACTTATCAATTTAGCTCTATTTTTTAACAATTTGTTCAGTAATCATGATTTTATTAATAAATAAACCGTATTTTTGGCCTATATCAATATTTATATTTGAATATGTACATTAAAATTCCTGCATAATCAGATGCAACCGACTATAACAAGAAATACCATACGGTTGTTATGGTCACTTTGATCATCTAACAATTTCGTCTTCAGACAATCCGTTCTTGTAATCAATAACTTGAAGCGTTTAAAAATCAGGAAGTACGGTATATTTTGGACCTTTTTCTTTCTTGTATGTTATTTCCCCACTCCCGGCTGTTGTCTTTTAGCACGCAGCATTTCTGCCACTTTCTTTTCCGTCCAACGCTCGAAGTCCTCCACCTCTTTCCTGATCTTCCATATTAGCTTCCTGTCCCTGTTCCACTCGAAGCAGTTCTCCAGCCTGTCAAGTGTCTTGGCGTCCGCATTTCCCGACATCAGAACGTAGCGGTATTTGAGCCGCCAGCCCCTTTTAAGCTGCCATGCGTTATGCACCAGCGAAAAAAGAAACAATTCCACGATGGTGACTTGAACAAGATACGACCTGGAATATGTCACGTTGAAACTATGGCTGTGGTTTACTTTCAACCCTTCCAACCGGTCTATCTGTCGGCTCAACTGTTGCAGGTACTCGTCCGTTGCTGCACCCTTGTTCTTTCATCCGTCATCCTGAACAGGACTTTGTTCGCCTGGAGTGTTTTATGCATTTCCAGCACGTCCTGACCGCCTGCGGTGTCTTTCCTAGACAGATGCAGACAGCCTGCCACATTATATCAAGTTGCTCCTTGGTCAGTTATCCTTTTCCCTGCTATTTTCCATGGCTGCGTAATTTTCGGTTTGCGCTCTTGGCGAAAAATTGCTTAAATTCGCTATTATTCAACAATTTGCGCTGTTCAACCAACTTGGTAAAACTATATAAAAACAACTGTTTTACTACTAAGGTAGAAATTTACGCTTATTATCCGTTTTTGATCAGGTGTGAGAGTTTCGGATCCGCCTTGATGCGCTCGATCTCGTCAGCGACAATCTGCTTAACCTCGCTCTTGATGCGGTAGTAGTTGGCATCAATCTGCTGCTGCATGGTGTCGTTGCCATCCTTGTCGGTGAAGTCGATGATCTGCGGTATCTTCACGTAGCGGGCGGTCTCCCGCCTGACCTTCTCGTTATCCACTACAATCTCGGCATGGAAAATCTTCTGCTCGATGCGCTCGTCGAAGTTGTCGGCTACCGCCCCCACGAACATGCCCTGCGTGAGGTTGGAAATCTTGCTTGCCGGAATAAGGCTGTCCATCTGGGTGTTGATGGAGACGGAAGTCTCGTTCCGGTTGATGGTCATGTTCTGCCGTTTCTGCAGGACCTTTCCGAAGCGTTCGGAGAGCGTCTTGGCGGTTTCCGCAACTACCTGACCTGCAAATACATTGCCGACCGTGTTACAGATTACGGCGCTTTCCTTGTCACCGTAGTCACGCTTCAACTGAGAGAAATCCTGAAAGCCGAGCATGACGGCTACCTTGTTGCTTCGAGCGGTGGCAATGAGGTTATCCAGCCCACGTATGTAAATGGTGGGCAGCTCGTCGATAATCACGGAGGATTTGAGACGTTTCTTCTTATTGATGAGCTTGACAATGCGGGAGTTGTACAATCCCAAAGCCGCCCCGTAGATGCCCTGACGGTCGGGATTGTTGCCGACTACCAGCACTTTCGGCTCTTCGGGATTGTTGATGTCGAGGGTGAAATCGTCCGCCGTCATCACCCAGTAGAGAGCTGGGGAGATCATGCGGGAAAGCGGTATCTTGGCACTGGCAATCTGCCCCTGCAACTGCTCCACCGCCGAGCTTTCCCATGCGTCCATGAAGGGAGAAAGGTAGTTCTCAAGCTCCGGGTACGAGGTCAGGATGGGGAAAATGTCGGCATACTTGCGGTTCAGGAACTCGATGGCATGGGGGAAGGTGCAATACTTGCCGTTCTTGTAGATTTTGAGATACCATATAATACTGGCTAACAGAATGATAGGCGATTCCACGAAGAAATCGCCCTGCTTGGAAATCCATGTGCGGTTCAAATTTAACATTATCGTGTAGGCACTCTCGTAGGCATCGCTGATGTCGGTCATGAAGTCGGGATGGATGGGGTTGCAGCGGTGGCTTTCCCTCGGATTGTCGAAGTTTATCACGTAGAACTTGGGCTTGACCTTGTAGCCGTCCAAGTGGGCGAGTAGGTGGTTGTAGGCTATCTCGGCGAGGTCGGGGTACTTGAAATCATACAGGAAGAGCGAATAGCCCTTCTCGATGATCTGTTTGATGTACTGGTTGATTATCGCATAGGACTTGCCCGAACCGGGCGTACCCAAGACCATCGTCGCACGGAAGGGATTGACAAGGTTAATCCATCCGTCATACGCCCTTCCCCTGAACCGGAAGCGGGTGCGGAGATTGACAGAATACTCGTTCTCCTTCAGTTTGGTTTCCTGCATGAAGGATTCGTTCTCGACGTTGAACACGTCTTCGAGCAGGTCGGTCTTCAGCAGGCGTGACATCCACAGCCCTGCCATGAGCAGGCAGATATACCCGACGGTAAGGGTGGCGATATACAGCACGGTGTCTGCCGGAAGCGACAGAGGAAGGGCGAGCAGCCACCAGTTGCCGAAAAAGAGCAGCAAGCCGGACACGCCGCAAAGGATGATCCTGCGCCACGTGATTTTCTGCTCCTTCACGCCCTTTGTGCCGAGGCAGCTAAGGGCGAGGAACAGCACGGCGAAGAGCTTCGTCCAGAGGATATTGGAGAACAGCCCGGCGGTACGCTGGAAGCCGAGCAATATCCTATCGACCACGCCGATGTCGATGCCCCATTCCCGGACGGACTGGTAACAGAACCAATAAATATTGATGACTACAAATAAAATGCTTATCGCACGCATGAACTCCATGACTTTGGCGAGTCCACGCAAATCGTCTTCGTTTTGCATAATTCGTTGAATTTTAAGTTGATTATTGTTGCCTGCCGTACTTGCGCCTCTTTTTCTTTTTGCGCTGCGGCGGTACGGGCTGGTCACCGGACGCTCCGCCGGGTACGAGGGCAAAGAGGTTGAAGGAGGCCGCCACGTTTTGGGTAGTGCCGTCCTTGTGGTCAGGACGATAGCCGGTATGTCCGTCCCATTGGGATGCGCCCGTATGCTCCTGCTGCCGGGTGGGATGTTCCACTCCGGCGGAGGGTTGCGGCAGGTGAATGCCTTCCTGCCCGGCGAAAAGGTCGTTGAACACGCCTGCGGAAAACTCCTTGCCCAGACGGGAGCCGTTGAAGACGGCTTTGGCGGCATGGTCGATGAAGGTCGCCCCATAGATGCGCCCGGCTTCATTCTGACGGAATACCACGCCGATTCCCTGCCGCATGAGTTCCCGCTCGAACTGCGCCCGGTCATGCCCTGCGGTCTGCATGGCGGCTGCAACCTTTCCGGCGGTGGCGGCGGCGACCTCCTTGTGGGTCTTTTCCCATGCGGCAGCGTTGTGCATCCGCCTTTCGAGGGCAGCGATGCCCGCCTCCTTGCCGAACACGGAGGACTTGAAGGGCTTGCCGACCTTGTTGCCCTCCCTGTCAGTTGCCGAATAGGTCAAGCCGTGATACTCCCGCCCGCCGTATTCCCCCTTTACCTCGTCCACCGTGATGCCGTAAAGGGAAAGCACGGCACGGTATTCGCCCAATGTACGGAAACGCCACTCCCGGGCGAGCGGGCGGATGACTCCTGCCAACTGTCCCTTGAGATTGCCGTCCCCGTAACCGACGGGCGACAAGGGTAGTCCCTCCTTCCACTGCTTGGGCGTAGCCGGGACAAGACCGAACTGCCGTTCCAGCTCCCGGCAGACCTTCATCGAACTCCCGTGTTCGTAGCTGTCGGAAATCGCCCGCCCGGTTTCGTCCACCCGGACGGAAACGATGTGCAGGTGCTCCCGCCCGATGTCGTTGTGGCGATAGACGATATAGGGCTGGTCGCCGAAGCCCATGCGCCGCATATACTCCTCCGCCAAGCTGACAAACCGCTCTTCACTCAAGCAATCCTTCGGGTCGGGATTGAGGGAGATGTGCAGGACGGGCTTCTCGGTCTTGCGGTTGGCTGTGAGGTAGTCACCGAACGAGCGGGAAAGATGCCCTATCGTGTAGGGGTTATCGCCCTGCGGCTCGATAATCCGGCTGGTGAAAAGCACGTCGGCGTGCCGTTCGTCCACCTTCAACTGGTTGTAGGCAAGCACCCCGTACAGGCTGCTGCCGTGCGAGATCTTGGCTATCATCGGACGGGGTATTTGCTCTGGAACTCCTCCACCAGTGCGGAAATCCGCTTGCTTAACTCGACCAGTTCGAGGGTGTGCCGCTCCAGCTTGTAGAGGAAAGCGAGGGCTTTCTTCTCCGAGAAATTGGATTTGAGCGCACGCACGCATTGGTTGTAGTTCGTGCCTATGGCACGGAACTGCGAGTGGAAAGTGGTCAGGCGCATGTAGAAATCCTGCGTCCCCTTATCCAGTTTAATAACCTTAATCTCCTTGCCGAAAAGTGCGGAAACGATAAACTCCGCCTTGGTCGCCTTGCCCGACTCGTCGAAAAGCGCGAGGAAACGGGCGTTGTCCCCGTCATCCAGACGGAATACGTAGCGGTGGCGCATCTTGTCGGGCTTGGGTTTTCGCCCGTGGTTGCCCGCATACTTCTTCTGATTGTCCATCATCCTGTAAAATTTTAAGTGAAACATGGTCTGAAAACGCCGTATGCCTACGGCTCTCCCCCGTGAGCATCCCCCGACTCCGGAGGGGAATGCCACATCGAGGGGGCAAGGTGGTGGTGAGGCACGAAATTCATTTCGAGTGCCGCAGCACACAACTTGCCATTTTCGTTTGAAAATAAAATCCGTCCTGCCGGACAGATTGAGGATGCCCTTGCCTGCTGCGGAGTGCCGGGGCACTCCCTCGGGCGGTTGCCGCTCTTTTTCATTCTTACTCTATTTTGGTTTCCGCCTGCAAAGTAACAGCCCTTTTCCCGTCCGGACACCATGCCCGGATGCGACAAACCTACGGGTGGAAAGACAATGCACGACACACTGATAATCAAACGGATAAACTACCGGTATTTTGATATTCCTTTGCGCCGTGGAAGCGGTGAAACGACTGTCCGGATAGACAAGGAAACAACCGGATAGCCGACCGGACGGACAGCCGAACGGCTGACGGTCTTGCTGGACAAAAGGACGGACAACCGGATAACCAGCCGGACGATTGGCTAAACAACCAAACGGCTAAATAACTAAACGGCTAAACGGTCAAACGGTTGGACAGCCGGATGATTGAATGGACAGCCGGATGCCGGGCTGAATGTATGACCGGATGCCTGAACGAATGAACGGACGAATGAATGAACGGCAGAGTGGCTGAAAAGCTGACTGATTGAGTGAACAGAGAAGCGGCTGCACGGGCGGCCGGATGAATAACCAACAGAATGACGATATGGACAGACAGACATTGAACGTGGCTTTCGCCACACAGAAAGGCGGCAGCAGCAAGACGGCTATCACGGTGTTGGTGGCGGGCTACCTGCACTACCGCTTGGGGTGTCCGCTGGCGGTGATCGACTGCGACTTCCCGCAGTACAGCCTGTACGAGATGCGGGAACGGGACAGCCGGGCGGTACTGGAGAACGAATACCTGAAACGGGCGGCTTACGAACAGATGCGGCAGCCGGGGCGTGCCGCCTATCCGGTGCGCAAGTGCCGGGTGGAGCAAGCCCCCGACACGGCAAGGGAGCTGGCGGCGGAAGGCTGCTACGACCTGCTCTTCTTCGACCTGCCGGGCACGGTGAACTCGGCGGGCATCCTGCGCACGATCGCACAGATGGACTACATCTTCGCCCCGGTGAGTGCGGACAAGGCGGTATTGGAGAGCACGCTCTCCTTCCTCGACGTGCTGCAACGGATGATGCTGGGCAAAGAGACGAGCCGCCTGAAGGGGCTTTACCTTTTCTGGAACCAAGTCGATAAGCGGGAAACGAGCGGGCTGTACGAGAAGTACGGGCAGGTAGTCGCCGACATGAGGCTGCCGATGCTGCAAACCCGCATCCCCGACACGAAACGCTTCCGCAAGGAGGCGGACAGTACGGGACGGACGGTGTTCCGCTCCACGCTGCTGGCTCCCGACAGGCGGATGCTGGCAGGCAGCGGCATCCCCGAACTGACCCGTGAGATAGCAACCATCCTCAAACTGGAAGGCTATGAAGAAGCAGCGGAATGAGAAGCCCATCGACGAGGAGCTGCTGATGCGGATGATGGCGGGCGAGGCGGCGGGAACGGGAGAACCGGGAACCGGAAAGGGGGAAACTGCCGTGCCGGTGGAAAAGGCGCAGGAAGGGAAGGCGGCGGACACAAGACGGCGCAAGGGAAGGCAGGCGGACTACGAGACGACCTTCTTTAAAGGCATGGACATCCCCGCCCGTTACGGCAAGCCGGTCTATGTGCGCCGTGAGTACCACGAGCGCATCGCCAAAATTTCGGTGATGCTGACGGGCGGCAAGGTGTCGCTCTCGGCATACATCGACAACGTGCTGGCACAGCACTTCGAGCAATACCGGGAGGAGATCGAGGCGGCATACGCCGGGAAACTGGAGAACCTCTTTTAAAAAGGAAGGAGGAAACGGCATGATACTGAAATTATCGCTCACCGTCCTGCTGCTCTATTACCTCGCCGTGCTGTGGAAATACTACCGGCAGGACATCGCCGGGATATTCGGGACAGCGGAGACGGACGAAGACACGGACGGAACGGGAAAGGAACCGGGGCAACCGGGTGAGCCGTACACGGTCATGGGAGAAAGCACCTACCTGCCCTTCGGAGCGGAGGACGGGGAGGAAGCGGTAGCCGGAGCCGTGGACGAACTCGCAGCGGAGGACGACGGGGCGGACTACTCCGACATCGAGCCGGAGGAGGACGAGGAGGAAACGGACTATGAACCCACGCCGGAGGAGATCCGGGAACTGGAGGAGGAAGAGGAATTAGGGGCTTATTACCCGGACGGCAACCCTGACTTCGCCACGGGGTACTCCTTCGATGACCTGAAAAAGGTGCGCCGGGTACTGGTGTCGGACAATGCGGACGAAAAGGCGGAGCGGGAAGCCCGTGAGGTGCTGCCGTCCGTGATGGGATCGGACATCTGGGAGGCGATGCTGGACGAGTTCGAGGGCGCACGTAAGCGTGTCGCCCGGCTGATGGACAACCATAATGTTTAATTAAAATTTTAAAGACAAATGAGACAAAAGAGAATCTTATTCACGGCGGCCTGCATACTCGCTGCCGTGGGCGCAATGGCGCAGGGAAACGGGCAGGCGGGTATCACCGAAGCCACGCAGATGGTCACCTCGTATTTTGAACCGGGGACGAAACTGATTTACGCCATCGGTGCGGTGGTCGGCTTGATCGGAGGGGTGAAAGTATATGGGAAGTTCAGCTCCGGCGACCCCGACACGTCGAAGACGGCGGCGAGCTGGTTCGGAGCCTGCATCTTCTTGATAGTAGCTGCCACTATCCTGCGTTCGTTCTTCCTGTAAAACAGCGACTATGGACATGGAAATCAACAAGGGGATCGGCAGGAACGTGGAGTTCAAGGGGCTGGAAAGCCAGTACCTCTTCATCTTCTGCGGCGGTCTGCTCGCCGTTTTCGTGGTGTTCGTCATCCTGTACATGGCGGGCGTGAACCAGTGGGTATGCATCGGCTTCGGCGTGGCTGCGGCTACGCTGCTGGTATGGCTGACCTTCCGGCTGAACGCCCGGTACGGCACGCACGGGCTGATGAAGGCAGCCGCCCGCAGGAGGCATCCGAGATACGTGGTGAACCGGCTGAAAATCCCCCGATTATTTATTTTTAAACACTGGCAAGAATGAAAAACGTAATGAAAGCGGCGACGCTCGAAAGCAAGTTCCCGCTGCTGGCGGTGGAGAACGGCTGCGTCGTGAGCAAGGAGGCGGACGTGACGGTCGCCTTCAGGGTGGAACTTCCGGAACTGTTCTCCGTTACAGGGAGCGAGTACGAGGCGATCCACTCGGCTTGGCACAAGGCGGTGAAGGTGCTGCCGGAGTATTCCATCGTACACAAGCAGGACTTCTTCATCGAGGAGAAGTACCGGCCGGAAACGGACAGGGACGACCTGAGCTTCCTGAGCCGGAGCTTTGAGAGGCACTTCAACGAACGCCCGTTCCTCTCGCACACCTGCTACCTGTTCCTGACAAAGACCACGAAGGTGCGGAGCCGTCAGGAAAGCACGTTCTCCACCCTCTGCAAGGGCAGGCTTGTCCCCAAGGAGATAGAGGACCGGGAGACGGTTACGAGGTTCCTCGAAGCCGTCGGGCAGTTCGAGAAGATCATGAACGACAGCGGTTTTGTTACGCTGCGCCGCCTCACGACGGACGAGATCACTGGGACGGAAGCGGCGGCGGGCATCGTGGAGAAGTACCTCTCGCTCTCGCAGCACGACACGACGGTGCTGAAGGACATCCAGTTGAACCCGGAGGAGATGCGCATCGGCGACGACATCCTCTGCCTGCACACCCTCTCGGACACGGAAGACCTGCCGGGCAAGGTGGCGACGGACAGCCGTTACGAGCGGCTCTCGACCGACCGCTCGGACTGCCGGCTGTCGTTCGCCGCCCCGGTGGGCTTGCTGCTGGACTGCAACCACTGCTACAACCAGTACATCTTCATCGACGACCACGGGGAGAACCTGAAACGCTTCGAGCAGACCGCCCGGAACATGCACTCGCTCTCCCGCTACTCCCGCTCCAACCAGATCAACAAGGCTTGGATCGAGGAATACCTGAACGAGGCGCACTCGAAAGGGCTGACCTCGGTGCGCTGCCACTGCAACGTGATGGCATGGAGCGACGACAGGGAGGAACTCAGGCGCATCAAGAACGAGGTGGGCAGCCAGCTCGCCCTGATGGAGTGCAAGCCGAGGCACAACACGGTGGACGTGCCCACGCTCTTTTGGGCGGCGATACCGGGCAACGAGGGGGACTTCCCCTTCGAGGAGAGCTTCTACACGTTCATCCCGCAAGCCCTGTGCTTCTTCACCGAAGAGACGAACTACAAGGACTCGCTCTCACCCTTCGGCATCAAGATGGCGGACAGGATGACGGGCAGACCGCTGCATCTGGACATCAGCGACCTGCCGATGAAGAAAGGGGTGATCTCGAACCGCAACAAGTTTGTCCTCGGTCCGAGCGGAAGCGGCAAGTCGTTCTTCATGAACCACCTCGTGCGCCAGTATTACGAGCAGAACAGCCACATCGTGCTGATCGACACGGGCAACTCGTACCAAGGGCTGTGCGAGCTGATACACCGCAAGACCAAGGGCGAGGACGGGATTTACTACACGTACACGGAGGAGAAGCCCATCAGCTTCAACCCCTTCTTCACGGACGACTACAAGTTCAGCGTGGAGAAGAAGGACAGCATCAAGACGTTGCTGCTGGCGCTGTGGAAGGGCGAGGACGAGAAAATCACGAAGACGGAGAGCGGCGAGCTGGGCAGTGCGGTGTCGGCGTACATCCGCCGGATACAGCAGAACCGGGACATCGTCCCCTCGTTCGACACCTTCTACGAGTACATGCTGAACGATTACCGGAAGGAGCTGGCTGCAAGGGACATCAAGGTGAGCCGGAAGGACTTCAACATCGACAACTTCCTGACCACACTCAGGCAGTATTACAAGGGCGGACGCTATGACTTCCTGCTGAACTCGAACGAGAACATCGACCTGCTGCACAAGCGGTTTATCGTATTTGAAATTGACAGTATAAAAGATAATGCCGAGCTGTTCCCCGTGGTTACGATCATCATCATGGAAGCCTTCATCAACAAGCTGCGCCGCCTGAAAGGGGTGCGGAAGATGCTGATCTGCGAGGAGGCTTGGAAAGCCCTTTCCTCGCCGAGTATGAGTGAGTATTTGAAATACATGTACAAGACCGTCAGGAAATATTTCGGCGAGGCGATTGTCGTCACGCAGGAGGTGGACGACATCATCTCGTCCCCCATCGTGAAGGAGGCTATCATCACCAACTCGGACTGCAAAATCCTGCTCGACCAGAAGAAGTACATGAACAAGTTCGACGGCATCCAGTCGATGCTCGGTCTGACGGACAAGGAGAAGTCGCAGATACTCTCCATCAACCTCGCCAACCATCCCGGACGGAAGTACAAGGAGGTGTGGATCGGTCTGAACGGGGTGCAGTCGGCGGTGTATGCCACGGAGGTATCGGCTGCCGAGTACCTGACCTATACCACCGAAGAGAGCGAGAAGACGGAGGTGTTCGCACTGGCGGAAGAGCTGGGCGGGGATTTGGAGCTTGCCATCAAGCGACTGGCGGAGACGAAGTATAAATAATGTACCGATGTGCTAACTGGGAGCGGCGGACAGGCTGCCGGACGGGTGGTTGATTGACCGGACGAACGGCTAAAGGGTCGGACGATTAACCAAACGGCTAAACGGTCAAACGGTTAAACAGTTAAACGGCTGGCTGGCTGAACGGCTGGATGTACAAACGGCTAAACGGAATGGAGAGAATAAAATTTTGTAAAACTTAAAAAAAACGGAATCAAGATGAGACGATTGAATTTAATCCTGCTGCTGTCGGCGGTGACGGTGGCGCTGGCGTTTGTCATTTCCTGCAAGGAGACAAATGCGGAACGGTTGGAAAAGATGTGCGGCGAGTGGGTCAGCACGGGCGGCAAGCCGCCCTTCACCCTCTGGGAAGAGGACGGCAAGTACCGTGTAACGGTCATGCACAGAAACCACAAGGGCGACAGTGAAGCGGAGACCTACCTCGTCCGGGAAACGGAAGGGGTGCTGTTCATCGAGACGGGCTTCGCCGTGATGATGGACTATGACCGGGAGAAAGACCACATCCGGCTGTCGCCGGGCGGAGAGTACAGGAGAAAGAGTGACGGAACCCTAAAACAGTAAGGACATGAGAACAATAAAGGCAATCATTCTGGGCGTGGCGTGCCTGACGGCAGGTGCGGCCAACGCCCAATGGGTCGTACACGACCCCGGCAATCTGGCGCAGGGCATCATCAACACAGCTAAGGAGATCGTGGAGACCTCCGCCACCGCACAGCACACGCTGGACGGCTTCAGGGAAACGGCGAAGATATTCGAGCAGGGGCGGAAGTATTACAATGCGCTAAAGGCGGTGCATGACGTGGTGAAAGGCGGAGTGAAGGTGAAGAAGTCCATCGGGCTGGTGGCGGACATCTCGGAAATCTACGTGCGCAACTACCAGAAGATGCTGGGCGACCCGAACTACACGCCGGACGAGCTGGAAACCATCTCGTTCGGGTACGCCAAGCTGTTGAGCGAGAGTGCGGACATCCTGCAAGATCTGAAGAACGTGGTGAACGTGACGGGGATGTCGCTCTCGGATGCCGAACGGCTGGCTATCATCGACCAGAGCTACAAGCGGCTGCTGGAGTACCGCAACCTCGTGCAGTATTATACGGACAAGAACATCTCGGTGAGCTACCTGCGGGCGAAGAAGAAAAAGGACGCCGACCGGGTGGTGGCTCTCTACGGGGATGCGGAAGACCGTTACTGGTGAGAGTGGCAATATATAATAATGTTCACGTACATAAATATAATATAGGACTATGTTGTTAGCGATAGACTTCACGAACCTGCATGAGATATTGCAGGTATTGTATCAGGACATGATGCCGCTCTGCGAGAAGCTGACGGGGGTAGCCAAGGGAATTGCCGGGCTGGGTGCGCTGTTCTACGTAGCCGCCAAGGTGTGGCAGGCGCTCGCCCGTGCCGAACCCATCGACGTGTACCCGCTGCTCCGCCCGTTCGCCATCGGGCTGTGCATCCTCTTCTTCCCCACCTTCGTCATCGGCACGATCAACACGGTGCTCTCGCCCGTGGTGAAGGGCTGCCACGGGATGCTCGAATCACAGACCTTCGACATGAACCGATACCGGGAGCAGAAGGAGACGCTGGAGAGGGAGGCGTTCCGCCGTGACCCGGAGAAGGCATATCTGGCGAGCAAGGAGGACTTCGACAAGAAGCTCGACGAGCTGGGCTGGTCGCCCAAGGACTTGAAGACGATGGCGGTGATGTACATCGACCGGACGGAATACAACATGAAGCGGAACATCCGGCTGTGGTTCCAAGAACTGCTCGAACTGCTGTTCCAGTCGGCTGCGCTGGTGATCGACACGATACGGACGTTCTTCCTGATCGCCCTTTCCATCCTCGGTCCGATAGCGTTCGCCCTCTCGGTCTATGACGGGTTCCAGAGCACGCTCACGCAGTGGATAACGAGGTACATCTCCATCTACATGTGGCTGCCCGTGAGCGACCTGTTCAGCTCGGTGCTGGCACGCATCCAAGTGCTGATGCTCACCCGTGACATCGAGGCGATGAGCGACCCGACCTTCATCCCGGACAGCTCGAACACGGTGTACATCATCTTTTTAATCATCGGGATATTCGGGTACTTCACCATCCCGACGGTCGCCAACTGGATCATCATGGCGGGCGGGGTGAGCCAAGCCAACCGTGCGATGAACCAAACCGCAAACAAGGTCGGCAACGTCGCCGCAGCGGGTGCGGGTGCCGCCGTGGGGAACATCGCCGGAAAAATCATCAAGTAGCGGCGGATGCCCCAAGAAAATGAGTCATAACGAATAAAAAACCGGAAACATGGAATTTAAGAGTTTGAAAAATATCGAAACGAGCTTCAGGCAGATACGGCTCTTCACGCTGGTATTCGCCTGCCTGTGCGCCGTGGTGACGGGCTTCGCCCTGTGGAAGTCGTACAGCTTCGCCGAGGCGCAGCGGCAGAAGATCTACGTGCTGGACAACGGCAAGAGCCTGATGCTGGCGCTCTCGCAGGATGTGCGGCAGAACCGCCCGGTGGAGGCACGGGAGCACGTGCGCCGCTTCCACGAGCTGTTCTTCACGCTCTCGCCCGACAAGTCGGCTATCGAGGGCAATATCAAACGCTCGCTGCTGCTGGCGGACAAGAGCGCCTTCAACTACTACAAGGACCTCTCGGAAAAGGGGTATTACAACCGGATAATCTCGGGGAACATCAACCAGATGATAGAGATAGACAGCCTGCGGTGCGACTTCGACAAGTACCCGTACAGCGTGCGGACGTTCGCCCGGCAGATCATCCTGCGGGAAAGCTCTGTTACGGAGCGCAGCCTTGTGACCCGCTGCCGCCTGCTGGATGCGGTCAGGAGCGACAACAACCCGCAGGGCTTCATCATCGAGGGGTTCGAGATCACGGAGAACAAGGATTTGCAGACCCTCAAACGCTGACGGCTATGATAAGGAAATTCATCACAAAGGCGCAGGATTGGGCGGACGGGAAGCTCCGCCGCCTCGCCGGGCGTATCTCGCCCGACATGCGTGTGGCAATCATCCTCGTGACGCTGGTGGCGTTCGGCTCACTGTCGGTCTATATGACCGTCTCCTCCATCTACCGCATCGGCAGGAACGACGGGAAGGAACTGGGGATAGAGCATATTAGGCGCCTGCAATTACCCAATGACAGTATTATCAACCCTTTTGAAAGCGGACGGTATGGGACTGGTGGAGAAGTTGAGTGAGTGGCTGCTCCGCCGGGAACGGAAGGCTGCGCACCTGCGGGCGGACAACCGGGCAAGTCCCACGGCATCGCTCAAACGGGAACGGAAGGAACCGCCTGGCAAGCGGCAAACCGGGGAGACAGGCAGAAGGAAGCCTCCGGGGAGGAGAATCAGAATGTAGGACAACCATAAATTTTTGACATGATGGAAGAACAGAACCAAGAAAAAGCAACGGCAACGCAGCACGTGACGGTGGCGGATGCCGCAGCCCCGGAGACGGGGAACGGAAAGAAGGAGGACAAGGGCGGCGGGAAAAAGGAGAAGAAGACAGCCAAGCCGCTCACGCCGAAACAGTTGCAGCAACGGAAGAAGCTGATGGTATATCCGCTGATGGGCTTGCTGTTCCTCGGCTCGATGTGGCTGATATTCGCACCTTCGGAGGAGCGGGACGTGAACCGGGACACCGTGGGGGCGTTCAACGCCGACATCCCCCTGCCGGAGAATGACGGGATCATCGGCGACAAGCGGAAAGCCTACGAGCAGGCGCAGGCGGAGAAGGTGCGCTCGCTGGAGGACTTCGCCTTCTCCGAAGAGAGCGATATGGACGGGGTGGAAATGGAACTGCCGGACAGCGAGCCGGAACGGGAACCGTTCAGGGACTATTCGGACAATGGCGGCGGCAGCCGTTCTTCCGTTACCGCCTACCGGGACATCAACCGTCAGCTCGGCTCGTTCTACGAGGAACCGAAGGTGGACGGGGAAAAGGAGGAGCTGAAAAGGCAGGTGGAGGAGTTGACCGCCAAGCTGGAAGAAAGGGAACGGCAGGCGGGCGGAATCGATGATCAGGTGGCGCTGATGGAGAAGAGCTACGAGCTTGCCGCCAAGTACATGGGACAGAACGGGAAGGACGGCGCAGCCGTGCAGAACGACAACAGTCCAAGACAGCCCGCCGTGGCGGTGCAGGTGGCACGGGAGCGGACGGTATCGGGGCTGCAACAGCCCCTGAGCGATGCGGAGTTCATGCGGCGGTACAGCCAGCCGAGGAACTACGGCTTCAACACGGCGGTAGGCAGCGGGTACACTATGGGGAAGAACACGATACGGGCGTGCATCCACGGAGATCAGACGATTATGGACGGACAGACGGTGAAGCTCAGGCTGCTCGAACCGCTGCAAGCGGGAAACCTTGTGATTCCGCAGAACACGCTCGTTGCGGGTACGGGAAAGGTACAGGGAGAACGGCTGGATATTGTGGTGTCGTCCATCGAATACCGGGGGAACTTGCTGCCCGTGGAGCTGGCGGTGTATGACAGTGACGGGCAGAAAGGCTTGTCTGTCCCTTCATCACTGGAACAGGAAGCGGCAAAGGAGGCGATGGCGAACATCGGCGGCGGGTTGGGAACGAGCATCTCGTTCGCACGGAGCGCCGGACAGCAGGTGGCGATGGACATCACCCGTGGGCTGATGCAGGGCGGCAGCCAGTACCTTGCCAAGAAGTTCCGCACGGTAAAGGTGCACCTGAAAGCGGGGTATGAGCTGATGCTTTACGCCAAACAACAATAGATCGACAGATTATAAAACCATTAAAAAGAAAGGACAAATGAAAAAGATTTTTGGATGGGTCGCCCTGCTTATGGGCATGGTGACGGGTGCGAACGCACAAGTGAATGATACGATACAGCGGGTTACGGGCAACGACCTGTATCAGGGGATTACACGGAAGCTACCCTACCGGCAGATGGTTACGCCCCACGGGGTGCAGGTGACGTTCGCCAAGACGGTGCATATCATCTTCCCCTCGGCGGTGCGGTACGTGGACTTGGGAAGCAATTGGATTATCGCCGGGAAAGCGGACGGTGCGGAGAACGTGATCCGGGTGAAGGCGACCACCGAGGGGTTTCCGGGGGAAACGAACTTTTCCGTTATCTGCGAGGACGGAAGTTTCTATTCGTTCAATGCCCGGTATGCGCATGAGCCGGAGATGCTGAACATCGAGATGAAGGATTTTTTGGAGAACGGGAACACGACGGACTTTTCGCATACCCGCATGAACCTCCATTTCCGGGAACTGGCAGGCGAAAGCCCGCTCTTGGTGAAGCTGATCATGCAGAGCATCTACAAGGAGGACAGGCGGGAGATCCGGCACTTGGGCTGCAAACGCTTCGGGGTGCAGTTCCTCCTGAAATCCGTCCACTCGCACAACGGGCTGTTCTATTTCCACACGGAAACGAGGAACAGGTCGAACGTGGCTTTCCGGACGGACTTTATCCGGTTCAAGGTCGTGGACAAGAAAGTGCCGAAGCGCACCGCCATTCAGGAACGGGTGATCGACCCGGTGCGCAGCTACAACGAGGTGCTGGTGACGGAGGGGAAAAGCGACGTGCGCACGGTGTATGCCGTCCCGCAGTTCACCATACCGGACGACAAGCTGCTGGTCATCGAACTGTTCGAGAAGGACGGCGGTAGGCACCAGACCATCCGGGTGGAGAACGCCGACCTCGTGGCGGCAAAACAGATTAACGAACTGAAAATCAAGTAAGCGATGAAAAGGTTACTGTTCATTATCCTGCTTTTCGGGGTGTGCCTGCATGTGAACCGGGCACACGCCCAACGGTGCCTGCCCGGAATGAGGGGCATACAGCTCACGGGCGGGCTGTCGGACAACATGCGCTGGAAAAACGGCGACGGCTTCGGCTACCACGCCGGGATAGCGGTGAGCACCTACACGAAGAACGCCCACCATTGGGTGGTCGGTGTGGAATACTTGGAGAAGCGGTACGGCTACCGGGACTGCCTCTATCCGGCGAGCCAGTTCACGGGCGAGGGCGGCTATTACCTGAACTTCCTTTCCGACCGGAAGAAGACGTTCTTCGCCGCACTGGGACTGTCCGCCCTTGCCGGGTACGAGACGGTGAACTGGGGCGAGAGCCTGCTGCCGGACGGCTCCCGGCTCACGGATGAGGACAATTTCATCTACGGGGGTGCGCTCACGCTGGAGCTGTCCGCCTACGTGACGGACAAGATTGTCTTGCTGGTAAACGGTCGCCAACGGGTGCTGTTCGGCGGCGACTGCGGGAAATTCCACACGCAGGTCGGCGTGGGAATCCGCTTCATGATTCGATAACTGCTATATAATATAATTGTATATGAGGACAATGATTTATAGAATATTCACGGGCTGCTACATCGTGGCCGCCCTCGTGCTGGTCGCAGCCTGTAATGACGGGCTGGATATTCAGACGAAATACCTGTTCACGGTGGAGACGATGCCCGTCCCGAAGGAGCTGAAAGTGAACGAGACGGCGGAGATACGGTGCGAGCTGAAACGGGAAGGACGCTGGGAGGACGCCCGGTACACGATCCGCTGGTTCCTCTTCGACGGGGAAGGCACGCTCAAACTGGATGACGGCACGGTGCTGCTGCCCAATGACCGCTACCCGCTGGAGAAAGAGACGTTCCGGCTCTATTACACCCGGCTGTCGGACGAGCAGAGCAGCTTCACCGTCTGGGTGGAGGACTCGGACGGTCAGGCGGTCGAGCTGGAATACGACTTCAATGCGGACAACGACAAGGAGGACGGGGATGGAAGTGGAACTGGGAAAGAGTGAGGTGCCGGCTTTGGCGGAATTGAAAGACCTGTGCCGGCACGAGTGCACCGCAGAGCGGTACGCCGATACCGTCAGGGAGTTCGGATGGTCGCTGGAACATGTGCTGGAGGACATGAAAACCCCGGAGATGTGCCGCCGTGCGCTGGAAGCGAGTGCGGAACTCGGTTACGGGCATCTGGCATTGCTGCACCATATCCCGTTCGCAGAGGTCTGCATGGAAGCCATACGGGACTGGTACGGCGAGGGCAGAGCCGATCTTTACGAGGTGGCTTCGGCAATCCGACCGGAGGTGTTCGACGGGAAGATGGCGGATTTTCTGGTGGCGGAGGACGGCAGGTGCCTGTCCCTGCTGCTCGTCCACCTGCAAACGCCGGAGCTGTGGCGGAAATGCGCCGAACATAACTGGATGTCATTCGTGATGATTCCGTGGAGGGAACGGTCGCTGGAAGCGTGCCTGACGGCGTACCTGAACTATCCCGGGATGATCCATGCCCATCCCCATGTCGTGCCGCAACCGGTGGACAGCTATTACAACGTGTACTCGCTGTGCCGCCTGATGGAGCAGATGACGGGCGAGAAATTCACCTGCGGGCAGATGGCGGACTTCTACGGGGGAAAGCGGATGGCGGTCAAGTGCATCGAGGTGCCCGATGGTTTCCTGAAAGACCGTGAGGTACTTTCGACCGGCAGAAAGAGACGTTCCGCATCGCCCCTCTCAGCCAGCGGCAGGAGCAGAGGCAGCAGGAACAGCAAGAGCCGGAACGGAACGACGCACCCAAGAGGCGCAACGGAATGAAAATATGAGACAACCTATCTAAAAAAACAGAAACATGGAACAAGAAGAAAGAATGTATCAGGTACCTCTGGAGATGATATGCAGGCACGACCGCACGGCGGAGGTGTGCCGTGCCGCCGTTGAAGAGGACGGCTGGCAGCTGGAGAACGTGCCCGAAGAGATGAAGACACCGGAACTGTGCCGGAAGGCGCTGGAAACGGAAGCGGGATTCGGGAACGACTTCCACCGGGGGCTGGTTCAGCATATCCCTTTTGCGGAGGTGTGCATGGAGGTGCTGAAGGAGTGCCGGGAGAATAACCCGGAAGAACTCTACGGGGTGGCGGTGGCTATCCGCCCGGAGGTGATGAATGGCGAAATGGCGGACTTCCTGCTGCCGCTGGACGGCAGGTGTATCAGCATCCTGCCCGTGCACCTGCAAACACCGGAGCGGGTGCGGGTGGCGGTGGAAACGTCGGGGATGTCCGCCGTCGGGCGTGGCGGAGTGCCGAAAAGCCTGCTCACGCCCGATGTGTATGTCAGGTGCGCCGCCCACAGTCGGGAGTCGCTGATGATGATCCCGTGGGCGGAACGCTCGCCGGAGGTCTGCCTAATGGCGAAGACGCTGTACCCGGACATAGTGAAGAATCACCCGGAGTTCGTGCCGGAGAGCGTGCATAACCAAGACAGCATCTACACGCTGAACAGCCTGATGGAAAGCCTGACGGGGGAAAAGTTCAGCTACCGGCAAATGACGGACTTCTACAACGGGAAGCCGCTGAATGTGAAACGGATGGAAACGCCGGGCGGCGTGCAGAAGGACAAGTCGGTGAAGTTCGACAAGGAGACGGGAGGCTTCTCCTTCTCCGACATCCGGCAGGAGCGAAAACGGGGATTGAAGATGTAGCGTGAGCCGGACGAAATGGAAAGCATCATTCAGGATGCTTTCCATATCCGCCCTGCCGCCTTCCGGTTTCTTTTGCTTCTTGTTCTTTTCCCGCCCCGCTCACGAAAGAAAAGAAGTGCGAAACGGATAGCGAACAAAAAAAGGGACGCTTAAAGCATCCCCTCGTCCATGTAGCTAAGGTAGGCGTCCTCGGTCAGTATGATGTGGTCTAAAAGCTGTATGCCGATTGCCTCGCAGCCTTTCTTCAACTGGCTGGTCAGGTTGTTGTCCGGCGTGCTCGCCACGGTCGAGCCGGAAGGGTGGTTGTGCGAGAGGATGATTCCCGAGGCATGAGAGACGAGAGCCGTCTGGAGGACGATGCGTATGTCCACCACCGTACTGTTCATGCCGCTGCGTGAGACGCACGAAACGCCCAGCAGTCTGCCTGCGCCGTTCAGGTACATCGCCCAGCACTCCTCGTGGTGCTGCATACAGTCCTCGTAGAAAGTCTTGAGGATGTCGTAAGACTCCTTGGAAGAGTGGATTCTAACTCTCTTGGATGCGTCAGCGTCCTTGTAACTTACGGTGATTTGAGGGAAAGACAGTGTATTCATAATGCAAAAAATTAAAAGTGAAACATTTATTTTTTGCTTTGGGGCACGGGGAAAGAACGGACTTCATGCAAGGCTTTTGCGTGGAATACGACCCGAAGGTGTGGAGATTGTGCGCAAAACCAGCAGGTTCAGCCTTGCTACTTGTCCGTTTTTCCCTGTAGGTTTGCTAAAAAATGAGTGTGGAGCTTGGCTAAAAAATCCGGTGAGTCGAGGGGGTTCTTTTTGCTTCTTTGTCTTTTCCCGCCCACGGCTCACCGAAAGAAAAAGAAGTGCGTCCGAAAATGGGTCAATCCTTTCCCACGGGCGGGTAAAAAAAGAAGTCCGGGCGGATCGCTACCCGTCCCGGACTTCCGGCGATGAAACATAGAGGGGGAATGTTATGGCTTGATTTCCCCCGTTGCGATTAAATTCCCGTCCGAATAATACGCTATCTTCCCGTAGGTAAATCCCATGTCGGGAATGGCTACGAAAGCGATATAGTCCGAATACTCCCTGCCTTTGAGGTTCTTCCCGACAAGGTTGTTGAATATCATGGGGATGCTGCAACCGTCCTCGCTGTAAAGGACGGTTTTCCCGTTCTGTCTGATTTCCTGCTTCATGCCGTTTCTATGAAAAGTGTCCCGTCGATAAGGTACTCCCAATTATTCTTGTGGCTCTCGTCCGTGAAATATTCCTCGCTCTCGCAATACTCGCAATCGTCACGGCACGAGCGGAAGAAGTTTTCCAGACAGTCACGCATGAGTTCCTTGAAATTCCGTGTGTCGGGCGAGCGCATGAAGTCCATGAGGGGCTGCAAGATGATTTCGTCCGACACAACCCCCGTGAAGGGGCATTCGCAAGTGACGGAGATACGGCTCCTGCGTCTTTTCTTGCGGTCTTTCGTCCAATAGACCTTGGGCTTGTACAGCTCCGCATGGAAGTTGTTATAGAGGTAAGCCAGCAAGCGGACGCTCGAAAGCCTTTCGGTCTCCTCCTCGTGTCCGGTATGGAAACGGTAAGCGTATGTGCAACTGTCGTAACAGTAGTTGGTGCAGGCAATGCGGAAAAGGTTGCAGAAGGCTTCGAGCGTGTCGCAGTTCTCGGAAGCATACGGGTAATCGTTTCCCTTGGCAAGCCAGTCGGTATAGGCTTTTTGACGGGCTTCGTCCTCCAGTTCCGCAATGCCGAATAGTGTATAGGTTCTCTGTACGGTTCGCATAAGTTTGAAAATTTGAAAGTTTAAAAATCGGTTTCTTTGCGATCTTTCTTTTCCGCTACGGCTCACGAAAGAAAGTAGCGGGCGGATTTCTCCGCCCTGCCCTTTGTCTTTAGGCTGCAATCTCTTCGGGTTGCGGTTGTTCCTCGGGTTGCGTTACCTTGCGCTCCCTTGCCCGTTCCTGCACTAATAGGACGGCTTTCTTTTCCTCGATGCGCTGGTGACGTTTCTCGTACACCCCGTTGTACTCCCTTTCGATGTTGGCGAGTTCCTCCGGCATGTGCCTGCGTGCGAAGTCAAGCAAGAGGGTCGCCACGGTGTTGTTCCCGTACGCTCCCTTGAAGTTGGCTACAAGGAAGTCCCTGCGGATGATGGTCTTCATCTTTACCGTGAGGTTTCCGATAATCCCCATCTTGTCCTCGTCCGTGATATACGGCTTGTCTTCCGCAATCCCCACGGCTGCGAAGTGTTCCTCCCGGAGCGAGGACAGAAGGAAGAAGTACAGCATCGTGTCTTCATCGGCACTGAACTTGCCGCCCGTGATGTCGGCTTCGAGAATCTGTTTCTTGGTGTCCTCCACCGTGCGTTCGAGTGCGATTTCCTTATTGCGCTTGTCCTGCTTCTCCAATTTCTCCACGGGAGAGAGCGGTGCGGGTGCGGGCGTTCCGTCCGCTGTCTCGGTCTCTGTCACGTTCTCCACGTAACAGAATGTAATCTCCTTCTGCCCGATTTTGGCATAGACGGTGATTTCCCCCGCTCCGCTCCTGCGGGTGATTTCCTCCTCCTGCTCCATGTAGTCCGCCCATTGCTGCTCGTAGCGGGTGCGGGCTTCCCCGTAGCGTTCGGGGTCGTTGAAATTTTCGGCTTTGGGTTCTTTGGGGCAGCTTGGAAAGGCGGTGTACCTGTCAAGGGTCTCCACCTCGTAGCCCGAAGCGGTTAGCCGTTCTACTACCGTCTCGTTGGCGGTGTAGCAGTCACGGCAGAGCGACACCTCCGGCTGGTTCCGCATGATTTGCACAGCTCGCTCCATAAGGAAAGAGGCGTTCATCTCGGCAAGACACGTGCGGTTGGCGCAATGCCCGCACCCGCCGTCATGGAACAACAGCAAGTTATTGGTGTTGTGTGCGCACGTGGCGCACTCGGCCTTGTCGAAGTGGTAGTATTGCAGGTCGGTGGTGAAGTTCTGTTCAATGCGCCTTGCAACATCGGCGGCTTTCAGTCCCCGCCAACTGTTATACGTTCCCTCGTCCTGCAAATGTTTCTCGTACACCTCACGCTGAATGTCCTCCCCGTATCGGCAGATTTCAGCCGCCACGCTGATGGTGATTTCATCCGCATCCAAGAGGGCGGCGATTTCGGGGATAAGGGCGGTGAATTTCAGCCGTGTGCGGATGTAGTTCTCGTTCTTTCCGAAGAGTACCGCCAAGGTCTGCACGGTGTGGCGTCCGCTCTCGATAAGCCGCTGATAGGCTGCGGCTTCCTCCACGGGTGTCACGTCCTTGCGCTGCAAGTTCTCAGTAATCGCCATTTCCTCGGCTTCCTCGTCCGACAACTCGGAAACGATTGCGGGAATTTCGTCCCTGCCCGCAATGACGGACGCACGGTAACGGCGTTCCCCGAAAACAATCCCGTAACGGTCTGTCCCGTCAACGGGGCGCACGGTGATGGGCTGCAACACACCCTGCCGCTTGATGCTCTCGGCAAGCTCGTAAAGGCTCGTTTCATCGAAACGCTTGCGTGGGTTGAAACCGCTCGGCTGAATGTTTGCCAATGCTACCATCGTGATGTTTCTCTCTGCTGCTGATTGATTTGCTTTTGTCTTCATAATCCGTTTGTTTTTAAGTTGATTGTTTATTCTTGTTCTTTTTGATAATTTTTTCCGGTCGGGAAATCGGTTTCTTTGCTATCTTTCTTTCCCCGCTCCGGCTCACGAAAGAAAGTAGCGGGCGGAAAGTCCGCCCTTGCGGCTTACCTGCGGTTATAGCACACGTTCGCGAACTTCTTTTTCTGCTCTACCGCCCGTTTGAGGATGTAGAACGTGCCGCCCACGGCTACCGAATCGTAATAGACCATCAGAAAAGCGGAGTTTTCCAAAAGGTAGTCGTTACGGCGTAGGAAACAGCCCTCGGTATATCCGTCCTGCAAGGTTACCACTTCATCGGCTTGCGCCAAAATGGTGTCATAACGCCGCTTGTCGGCCTGGGTGTACCGCTCGGCTTGTCCCTTGAAGGGGAGAACGCATTTCAAATGGATATGCGGGTATTCCTTTTTGAGGTTCAAGACTTCCTCTGCTGCGATAAGGTCGAAGCCCTCGCACATTCCCGACAAAAAGGTATGGTAGCCTTTTTTGATACAATAACTCTCGATGGCTACAAATGTATCGAACGCCACCTCTCTAAAGAGTTCCGTGAACTTGGCTATACGGTTGGTGCGGTGTCCCGAAAAGGCTACCGTCTTTTCTTTCGTAACGGGTGTTCCGTTTTCTGCCAATGTCCTTGTTTCCATATTGATATTTTTTTATCGGTTATTACTTGCCTTCTTCCTGCCACAAACCACGCTCTTTATCAAAATCAATGTCGTAGTAGTAGGCTGTCTTTGTTTTGGGCTTCCTGCGCCCGCCCAAAACTTGGGTTTCCAAAACCTTGTACCCTTTTCGGGTGGCTGCCACGACCACGCAAGTGAGGTACGGCAGATACTTGTGTTTAAACTTCTTTCCTTCCATGATTCAGATGATTAAAAGAATGATTATCAAGATGAACATGAAGCCGACAAACAACCGCCACGCAAGGGCGAAAACAAGCCGTGCCACGAAGCCTAACAGAAGCAAAGTAGCGGATAGGGCAAAAAACTGCCCTGCGGTGGTGGTGAGGAAGTACACCGCCGAAGCCCAAAGGATTAGGCGGTAAACCAGTCTGTAAATGAATGTCGTTTTCATGTTCTCGGGTATTGTCGGGCGGAGGAATCCGCCCGTGGTTGTTTAATAGTTTCCTTTCGGGATATAGCGGTTATCGGCTATCAGCCGGAACGTGTCGTAATCAGCCGTTCCCCGATAACTTAGGGACAGTTCAAAATAGAGGTGTCCTTCCTCTATGTAGAAAGTGAAGCGCAAGCCGTTGCGGATTATCGTCCCTTTTGAATGGTTGTTCCCTTCCCATCTTACGGGTTCATTCTCGATACTTTTCAAGAAATCGGCGACCTTTTTCGAGTTCTCCACATTTTCTTGCTCCACCTGCCTGTATATCTGCGTGTAGTAGTTTATCCAATCGTTTATTTTCTTGGCGGTGAACACGCCGATATTGCACGGCTTTTCGTATTGGTTGCCCGCCCTTTCGATGTCGTAGCGGTTGACATATTCAAAATGCTCCATGTCGGCGGCTATCCTGTATTTGTTCTCTTTGTATATCTTGCACACATGGAAACGGATGCCGTTATACGTGAACTCTATGCGCACGCCGTAAAATGCGGGATATTCACCGCTCTCCACGTGGTAGCCGTATTCCGCTTGGGGTATGTACTTCCTTATCTCCTGCATGAGTGGAGACAGCTCTTTTTTCGCCCGTTCCGCTCTTTCGGTAAACATCGCATTAACGTTAAAGCCGTTAAATTCCTTTTCTGATAATGTTTTCATCGTCTTATGTCTTTAAGTGGGGCGGATTGCTCCGCCCGTTGGTTTATACTCTTGTTCCTTTGTTGTCCCGCTTAGGCTGCTGCGGGTTCGTTTACCGGTTCGGTTACCTTGTCGGCAATCATCTTCGCCGCCTTGTTCACGTCCCCCAATATCTCCACCAAAAAGGCGGGTTCCTCCCTTAGCTTGGTGAGCCAGTGTTTCAGATAGGCGGCGTTGTTCTCCTGCGGTGCGGTTGCGTAGCCGAAGAACGCACCGCAAAGGGCTGCGGTAAGTTCGGCGACAAGTTCCTCACGGGCATAGAGCGCATCCCCGAAGAAGCAGCCGAACGTGCGGTTCAGTCGCTGGGGGCTTCCCGTGCTGTGCGCCATCTCGTGCAGGAGCGTGCCGTAAAACTCCGCTCCCTGCGGGAACTGCTCACGCTGCGGGCAAACGATATGGTCGGAAGAGGGCGAATAGTAGGCACTGTCCGAATACTGCACCTTGATAGGGCAATACCAATTTTGCAGATAGACAAGCTCGTCCAACGCCTCGTAAATCATTCTGTCCGAATAGTCTTCGGGCTGCTCTCCCTTTTTCATGCGCTCGTAGCGTTCGGGGTATTTCCCTGCAAAATCGGTCTGGTCGATGTTGAAGACGTTGTAATACTTCATCTGCGGGATGACCTTGTAATTTTCCTGCTCGGTTGCGGGCAGCTTGCGGTATTCCTCGTACTTGATTGTCTTTTTCGTCTCCTTGTGTACCACGAACTTGAACCAATAATAGACGGGAAACGATCGTGCGCCCTTGCTGACGCTCAAGTCCTCTTCCTTCGCTTGGTTGAACGTGAGGAACACGGGCAAAGTGAATTTCATGAACTCGGTGTAGAACAATAACATCAAGACATTGCCGCCATTATAGAGCGTCCCTCTGATGTTGCGGGGCAAACCTTGTTCAAGGCTCGTTATCCACGGTTTTTGCCAATCCGTTTTCAGGCACTCGATTTTCTTTATCAATAACTCGGTGAACATCGGTGCAATTTTTTCGATGGTGCTGTTCGTTGTTGCCATAACTCACAAATTTTAATCGTTATTACTCTGTTTTCATCGCTTGTCGCCCCAACCAATTTTTTTCCCTTGGCTGATTGGGAAGAACATTGACAATCATTGATAGCGGAAAAGGTGAATTGCAATCATCTGAAAAAATGGTAAATACTACCCGCAGGGTGGAGATTTGGCATTTTTTGCGGATTTGCTTTCACCTCCGCCTACCTTCGTCAATGTTTTCCCTATCAGCTTAGGGAAAAAATGCCCTGTCAGTCATTCCAGTCAATGGTCAGTTACTTGCCGGGTGCGGGAAAAAGAAGCCTTCCGGAGAGCCGGGAACGCCCGTTTCCCGAGGCAAGGACATACGTGCGGGAGAAGTATATGGGAAGACGGTCAGCTTCCGGCTGCCGGACAAACACCGGGGAACTCTTTTGGGCGGGACGGGGCACAGGAAGTTTCGGCGATAGCCGAAGCCCCGTGTTCCGTTTGTCCTTCCGCCCCGATGTCCGGTTTCGGCCATGCAGCCTCACTGAGTGGTCGGCAGCGGACGCCGGGACGGGACAGCCCGTGCGCCAAGGTGTAAGCGCAAGACAGTGAAAACCCTTTCACCCACGTTAGGGATTGCAGGGGAAAGCCCACAGCATAGCGAGGACTTGCAGCGGAAAGCCCGACCCGAAGGGGAACGCTCCGACAATCATCTGGAAACACGAATTGACCGTAATAACTTATTTCTTAAAAGTTATCAGAATTATGCCTCTTTTCCGTAATTTTGAAACCTCTAATGAACATGGCTATGAATAGAAACATACTCACCTTTTTAAATGAATATGCGGAAATATCCGATCCGCAATATGCCATCATGCTGCGAGGTGCCTGGGGATGCGGCAAAACGTTTTTTATCCGCCAATGGATAAAGCAACTGAAAAACGATAAAGATGCGGACAAGTTAAAATGGCGGCCCATATATGTGTCTTTATATGGTTTGACCACTACCCAGCAAATCACAGAACAAGTCAACAAGGAAATATCCCCGTGGCTGTACAGCAAGGGAATGAAACTTGCCAAGAATATATTAAAAGCCGCCTCGAAAATCGCTTTGAAATATGACATCGACGGTGACGGAAAGGATGAAGGGAGTGTAACCTGTGACTTGGACTCCATTTTGTTGTTGAAAGAAGAAAATTCCGAAATAAAAGGAAACAAGATTCTGATTTTTGACGACCTTGAAAGATGTGATGTAAAACTGGAAACCTTGTTGGGATACATCAATTACTTTTCGGAACATTGTAAATGCAAGGTCATCATCATTGGCGATGAGAACAAGATTTCCGAAAAAGAGGACGATAAGTGCAAGTTGAAATTCAAGGATTTCAAGGAAAAGACTATCGGGCGCACTTTTGAGATCAAATTAAATATAGGGGAGACACTCGATTTCTTCATTGGCGAGATATCCACCAACAACAGGAACCTCTTGTCTGAGAACAAAGAGCTTATCATCAAGATATTCCATGCCTCTAAATTCGATAATTTAAGAGTCCTGCGGCAATGTCTAAACGATTATCACAGGATAGCCATGGCTTTGCCGGAGCATTATCATAAATCTCCCAAGTACAAACTTGTCATAACATCGTTGTTGGCAAATTTTGTCGCCGTTTACTGCGAGTATAAGGGTGGGAATACTCGGATCGGAAGCCTATTCAACAGCCTGTATGACATGTTCCCGGATAAAGAGAAAGATGAGGAGCGTGAAAAAATCCTCTCCAAATACCGTTTTATAGAGATAGGTAAACAGTTGGATATTTTTGATAGATTCATCGTTAATGAAATTGTCTGCTATCTGGAAAGCGGGTATTTTGACACGACCTACCTGCAACAATATTTTGCAGCCGAAGACGCAAGTTTGAACAGTTGGGATTACCTGTACGACTATTGGAGACTGGATAACGGGGAATACGAGAAACACTACGGGGAAACGGTACGATATTACTTTGCGGATGAAAGCGTTGATCTAAAAGAATTGTTTGTCATTATATCTGTACTATCGGTTTTATATAGCGACAACCTTGTTCACGTATCCGAGGAAGACATCATAGCCCAAGGCAAGCACTCCATAGACAGGCTGATGGAAGGTATCAGCGACATGGAGGGTTTGTTGAATTGTAACTCAAAGGTACATGCGGGTACAAGAAGGAATCATTCTAATATTGGTTCAGATCGAATTTTGAATGGACTGGTTGCGTATTTTCAAAAACTATTCGGGCAAAGATTGAAGAAATGCCCTAATAAAGTGTCTGTCATGCTGGAAAATCTGACGGATGAAACTTGCGAACGCCTGAATCCGGCATTGAATGATGTAGTCCCGGTCAAACAGCGTCTTTATAGGGATACTTCAATATTCCAAGAGGCTGATGCGGATAAGGTTTCAAAAAGTATTTTGGGATTGTCCAACGAATCACGTAACACCTTTCTGCATTTTTTACAGTTCCGTTATAAATATACCTCTTGGGGCAGTGAAATAGAACACTTGAGCAAATATTGTCAATCAGATTTGCCACAACTAAAATTAATCAATGAAAGACTAAAGGCAGAAGCGGCAAACAGGAGATTGATAGAAAAGTATTCCATTGAGAAGATCACGAACCTGATAGATGAAATTACCGCAAAAGTAAAATAACTATTCCAGTCCGTTTTCGAAAGAGATGGCTTTGACAAGGGGCAAGCCGGTGACGAAATTTGCCCCGTGCCCCATCAACTTGCATCGTGGCTGGATGAGGGTGAAGTCGGTGCGTAGTACACATTTTCCTTTGAACCATCCGGAATTGGTGCTATGGATTCCGTTCTCGTGCGTACCCTTGAACTGGGTACGTTTATGTAGGACTTTTCCCCGCCTTTCATCGTTTGGGGTACGACAAGGCTACGAACGTGAAGCAAAACGCTGACAAGCTATACGGTTTTGATACATAGTTTTATATGAATCCATATATTTGCAGGGAAGTATAATGAAAAATGTATCAGAACGATGGAAATAGTAAGTATTGAAAAGAAGACCTTTGAGGAGATGAAGGAGCGGTTCGGCTGCTTCTCACGGCACGTGAAGGAACTTTGCGCCCGTTACCGCCCGCCCGGGAAGATGAACTGGATGGACGGGGCGGACGTGTGCGAGAAACTGGGGATCAGTAAACGGACGTTGCAGACCTACCGTGACCGGGGACTGCTGCCGTACAGCCAGATCAACCATAAGATTTACTACCGGACGGAGGACGTGGAGGTATTCGTGGAATCCATGAGCCGGGAAATAATGGAGGACGAGTGACATGGAAGTGATAACAAAAGACACGGAAGAGGTACGTGCGTACTTCGAGGCTCTGGAAGAGGGCATGAGGTATATTGATACGGTGACGGCGCATTTCCGTCCGGCGATGAACGGCGAGGTCTATTTCACGGGTGAGGATGTGTGCAGAATGTTACATATCACGTCAAGGACGTTGCAGGGCTACCGCACACAACGGTTGATCCCGTACATATCGCTGCCAGGCAAGACGCTTTACCGCCAGTCGGATCTGCTGCGTATGCTGGAAGAAAATTACGTGGACATGAGACAAAAGCGCAAACGGGGGAAAAGTCCAACATAAACGCACGGGGATATACATCGGAAAATGCAGCAAAGGCAGGAGCACTGTATCGGGGTTCCTGCCTTTGCCGTGTTTCGCATGGAGAAAGGTGTCAAGCCGTTTCCCGGAGGGACCGGTGCACCTGTTTCCTGCCTTGCTTCCTGTCCCTTTTCTCCAGTACGCTCCGCTGCATGGCGGCGAGGTTGCCAAAGATTGCCCGGAAATCTGAACTTACCATCTTGTTGGTTACTTCAGCGTAGATCTGCGTGGTGCTGATGTGCTTGTGACCGAGTATCTTGGAGAGCGCCTCTATCGTGCCGCCGTTGCAGAGATAGACGGTCGTGGCGAAGGTGTGGCGGCTCAGGTGGAATCCGATCTCCTTGCTGATGCCGCAGGCTTTGGCTATCTGTTTGAGATGCTTGTTGCATGTACCGTTAGAGGGCATGGGAAATACGAAATCGCCTCCGGCAAGTCCCTTGTACCTTTCTATCAGTTCCTTGGCTATTTCCATAAGGGGAACGTTGCTCGACACACGGGTCTTGGTGCGTCGGGTTATGATCCACTCCTCGCCGTCGAAGTCCATGCGCTGGATCTTGTCATGGGTGAGTGTCTTTATATCAATGTAGCTAAGTCCGGTGAAGCACCCGAAGAGGAACATGTCACGTACGAGGTTGGTCTGTTTTTTCACGAACACGGCGTTAGCCAGGGTGCGCAGTTCCTCTTCCGTGAGGTAGCCCCGGTCTGTCTCCTGCATTTCAAGGCTGTACTCACCGAAAGGGTCGGAACGGACGATACCACGCCGCCATGCCTTGTCTGTCAGGCTGAGCAGTGGCATGGTGTATATCCAAAGAGTGTTGTCACTCAATCCCTTTTCCACGCGCAGGTACTTATCGAAATCGGTGATAATCTCCTTTGTCAGTTCCTTGTAAGCCATATCGGTTCGTTTCTTCTTCTCCCAAAGGAAGGTGGCAAAATGGTTGTACACGGCCAAGTACTTGTTGTAAGTGGATTTGGCACGCTGTCCTTTCTCCACCATCGCCTCAAATTCCCGGTTCATGTTCTCGAAATCTTTCAGGATGCAGTTTTCCATCACACCGATACCCAGAAAGGCGTTACGCAGCTTTTCGGCGGTGACAAAATCCTCTTCCCGGAGGATGCGGTGATAGTGGTTGGTAAGCCGGGCACTGACTTCTTTGAGCTGCCCGTTTATCTCTGTCGCCTCGGCGGACTTGCCTTTTGCCTTACCATTCTCCCATAAATCCGGCGTAACGAATAGTTTGGTTCCCAATGCTTTGTCATCCCCATCAATGGAGATCTTCACCATGATGGGGGCTTTTCCGTCCCGGTTTCTCACTGCCGATCTCTTGATGTAGAACGAGGTTGCAAACGTACTTCTCTTTGTTTTCATAACTCTAAAATTTTCGTTTCTAAAGGTAGTTAATTATTTGTTACCAAGAGTTATGCAAAACAACGCAAAGTTATGAAACAGAACTTGTTATATTCCATATATCCTCTTTAGGACTGGTAGCTGCTTAGTAGCCGAACTTTGTCTGAAAGGGGGATTTTCAAGCGTTTTATGCCAAAGCTTGTTTCAATCCGTCCTACATACAAAATACTGACCTCCAATTATTTAAGTAGAACTTTGCTTTTCTTTGCGTCTTATGCCGATTTTTTAAACAAAACGACCTCGTTTTGTCGATGGCCATTTGGGCTTAAATAAATGCAAACAGCCCATTATCAATCATATAAGTAAACCAGCAAGTAAAAAGCATGATAGATGCATGATGGTAGAATGATAGTGGAAAACAGCAACTGTCATACTTTAATATATTGTGTAACAACAGCTAATAACCCAAAATGATAGTATGATGGTTGGTTTGCGAAATTTTCATGAAAGAAGAGAGGTAATCCCGAATAGTAATTTTTGGTGCGGTTACCCTGATTACCTTTAGAGTTTTCCAAAAGCAACAGGCAGCTCTTTTAGCTAAAACCCTCGTTTAAGATAGGTTTCATCCCATCTGAACGGTTTTGAGGAATGTCGAAGGGCCGGCATCCGGTGTCAAAAGGAATACCGGATAAAGGCTCATGCCGAGCATACAAAAAAAGAGGATACATAGTCTCGATGCATCCTCTTTTCCTTTAAATTTAATGAATTACTTAATCAATTTCAATCCAACTTCAAACTTAGTTGTCTTTTCCATCGCTTCGGGGAAGGCTTTCAGTATTGACTTAACCAATTGTCCCATTCCGTTTAAAGCGTCATCTCCGATAAGTTCAGCCAACGTAGGCAATAAAGGAGCGATCTGGCTAACTAAAGCTTTGTCAATATAGACACGGGCTGACTTGCCATCAGAAGCGATTTCATAATTAACAGGAATGCCATTCTGCAATAAAGCCATAATTTGTTCCAAAGGATCTATAGCAGCCTTACTCTTCAAACTTCCCATGATCTTAGTTATATCCAAGAAGACAAGTATTTGCTTATCCGTCACATTATAGGAAGCATATCCTGGTTCCGAAGTTTCCCAAACAGGTGTGACAGGCTTGCTCAAATCCACTCCCGCTTTAGAAATAGAAGCAACAATCTGCCCGTCTTCCTGGAACGTAACACTCTGAAGGACCTGTACCAAAGCGATACTTCCAAAACCTTCAGCTATATTAGGAATAGAAGTCACAGGTAAAAAACCAAGCATAGTGCCTTCAGCAGCTTCCCAAACCATAGACACAGGACCTGATACAAAAGTTTCACTCTCGTCTTTTGCTATTTCAGCCAATTTCCAAGTACCTGCAATAGGAGCTGTTATTTTCAAAGTTGCATCCAAAGTCAAAACACCGGCTCCAACGGTTCCTTTTGCAGAGACAGTTCGCAAGTCATTCGTGTTGCTTCCTTCCAATGCATAGCTTTCACCTGTCTTGACCATTTTGGCTTCAATCTTGACTTCTGCTTCACCCGGAATCAAATTCGCCAACGTAATAGTTGCCTGTTCAGCCGAACTTGCATCTACTTTTACAGATTGGTCAGCGACTTCAGTGCCTCCCATCGTCAATTTCAATGTTTCTGCCGTATAAGTCGCAGAAATAGCCTTCCAGCCGTCATCAGTCTTATTGTCATCATCGTCACTACAAGCAGTGAAGAAACTCAATGCACAAAGCATCGTAAACACAAAAAATAGATTTTTCTTCATAATCTTCTTTTTAAATTATACATAAAAACAGAGCGAAGATAAGTAATCTTAATGAGACATACAATACAAAAAAGTTAATGCCGGTTATTCCGAAAAAATAACCGGCATTATCATAAAAATAGACAATTCAATCGATAAAATTGAATCAATTATACAAGATTATTTTTTGACTTCAGACAACGCTCCCGCCGCTTTCAGATATTCGACATAATTCAAGTAGAGTTGAAAATGGGCATCGACCTGTGTTTCATAAGCCTGCTGCCACAAAGCCTGTGCTTCGAGATAGTCCGAGAGTGTCTCCAAGCCCACTTCGTACTGGCTTTTACTGACCTTCATGTTTTCTTCGGCCTGGAGGAGAGAACGGTCGGAAAGTTCGCTTTCCAGCCGGGCTTCGTCGAGGTTATTGGCGGCTTGTGTCAGTTCCAACATCATTTGTTCGTTCATGTTTTCCTGTTCCAGGCGGGATTGCATCAACTTGGCTTTGGCGGCACGCACCTTATTACTTCGCTCGCCGAAATGGAAAAGCGGGATGCTCACGTTCAGCAAGACGGAGAAACTGCCTTTGTCCATCAACATCTGGTCGTTCAGTTCAAAGCCGTGTACATAATCATAAGACCCCATGATGCCGACTTTGGGCAACAGCTCGCTACGGTTCAGCCGCACCTGCTGCCCGGCGATCTCGACCTGTTTATCCAAGATGGCATATTCGGGACGGGCACTGATATCGGAAACCTGGACATCCATCCCCTTTTCTACCGCCGGATAATTGCCGGAAATACGGATATCGGAGACAAGCGGTTTCCCGATCAGATGGCAAAGATTCATAGTCGCCAACCGCAGGGCGTTCTCCGCTTTACGGATGGAGAGTTCGCTTTCGTTCAGCTTCACCTGCACTTTCAAGACATCGTTCTGCGGTTTCAGGCCATGTTTGTAAGCGCTCTCGACATTCGACAGCAGTTCCCGGAGCACAGCGTTATATTTATCCGCCACCTTTTTCATCTCCTGCGCCTTCACGACCAGGGCATAGGCTTTGTCTGTTTTGAGGATCACTTCCGTCGCCGTCAGCGCCTCGTTCATCTCGGCCATCTCTTTCCCCAAGACAGACATCCGGTAGGCAGCCCGGATCTTACCGCCCATATAAAGCGGCTGCTCAACCCGGATTCCGCCCATGTAAACTGTCCCGACTTTATAATCGAGATTGATACCGGGGAAATGGGTATAAATGCCTGTCGGGACCAAGTTCCCGGCTGCATCATACAGAATGACGGGCATTTTGCCACCTTCAATTCCGAATCCGCCGTCCGCCGTACTGTAAAGGCCCATCCCGTTAGCGGTAAAGTTCGGGAAGAAATTCCCTTTATAGCTTTTCATCGTGTACAGGGCACTTTCGGTCTGTTTCACCGATGCCGCCATTTCCTTATTATATTGCAGCGCCATTTCCCGGCACTGCTGCAAGCTCAACGTCTCCTGTGCGAAAAGAGACGACGGGCAGAGAATAGACAACAGGATAATAGATATTTTCTTCATCAGTCTACATGTTTAATATGAAAGAATAATGCGTATAGGACAGGAATAAAAACGAGTGTGATCACCGTTCCGAACAGCAGGCCGCCCATAATGGATGCAGCAAGCGAACCGAACATGGCGTCGGTCAGCAACGGGATCATCCCTAAGATCGTGGTCAAGGCCGCCATCATCACCGGCCGCAGACGGCTCTGGGCACTGTCGATCAAGGCGGTGACCGGCTCCGTCCCCTGCCCGATCTGCAAAGTGATCTCGTCCATCAGCACGATACCGTTCTTTATGATCATTCCTATCAACCCCAATGTCCCGACAATGGCGACAAAGTTGAACGTCTTGCCGGTCACCAACATCGTCATCACCACTCCGACAAATACCATCGGGATACTGCAGAAGATGATAGCCGGCTTGCGGTAATCCTTGAACAGCATGATCAAGATCGCGATCATCAGGATAATGGCCAGCGGAAAATTCTTGAACAGATACTTCATGGACTGGTCGCTGGCGTTCTTCTCACCCTGCCATTGCAGCGAATAGCCTGCGGGGAGTTCGATCTGCTCCAACTTTTCCGCGACTGCCAATCGTGCTTTTTCCGTCTCGACACCCGGCACGGGAGAGCATTGCACGCGCTGGCTGCGTTGTCCGTTGTAGCGAGGAACAACCGGGTCCTCCCATCGCACGTCAATTCCCTTGCTGATCTGTTTCAACGGCGTGCTGCCCATCAGGCTTTCGATCAGTTCTTCCTTCGATAGTGTCCCGGCTTTCAGTTTCACCATGTTTTCTTCGTTCAGCAGGCCGTTCAGCGAAGGGAGCGTCGAAAAGACCTGCGTGTTTCCTAAATCCTCGATCGGTTTTCCCTGTCCGTCCAGGCATTTCAAGTAAATATTGTTTTTATGGATGCCTTCGTAGAAAGAACCGATAGGTATACCGCCTGTAGCTGTCAGTAACGAAAGGCTCACGTCGCTGCGGCTCAATCCCAACGCACGGGCGGCCGGTTGGTCGTACTCGATTGTCAGGACCGGAACCTGCGGTTCCCAGTCGGTCGTGATCAGGCAGACTTCTGGCGTATTCTCCATAATATGTCGTGCACTGTCCGCCAAACGGTGCAGGACGGCAGGATCAGGTCCTAAGAATTGGGCCTCGATGGGATATTTCTTAAACATCAGGTTATAACGTTTCAACTTGACGTAAGCATCCGGATACTGCCGTGTCAGGTACTCTTGTATCTCGTCGATATTTTCGACTAGCTCGTCGGGAGATGTAAAGTCGATGATCAACTCCCCATAGGCCAGCGAAGGATTGGCAATGCTTCGCACCAGGTTGTAACGTCCCGGCGTCCCACCGATGGAAGCTGTCACGTTCGTGATCTCCTTCCGGGTTTTCAGATAAGCTTCTATCTCTTTCAGGTCATTCGCCACACGGGTAGAATTATTGCCCTCCGGAAGTTTGTATTCCATATACAACTGATCGTACACCATATCGGGGAAGAATCCCTGGCGCAGGAACCGATAGCTATAGGCGGACAAGAGCAACAAAGCGACCATCGTCAGCGTAAAGCCAAGGCGGTGCGACAAACCGAAACGCAAAGCAGCCCGCAAGATGGCATATATCTTACCTTTATATACACGCTTGCCGGAATTATCGTTTTCCACCGCCGGATGTAACCGCCTGTTTGCCATCAAGGGAACGTGGAGTAATGCCAACACCCAGCTCAGCAACAGTGAAACGGCCAGTACGATAAACAGGTCGCACGTATAAACGCCTGCCGTATCCGGCGACATATAAATCGGCAGAAAGGCTATGATAGCGATCAACGTCGCTCCCAACAACGGCATCGCCGTCTGCCGTCCGATAGCGGTCATCGCTTCCATCCTATCTTTCCTGGCTTTCAAGTCCACCAATATGCCGTCGATAATCACAATGGCATTGTCTACCAGCATCCCCATCGCCAGCACGAAAGCCGCCAGAGAGACACGCTGCATCGTTCCCCCGGCGAATTGCAGGAAAAGAAATGATCCGAAAACAGTCACCACCAAACTGATGCCGATAATCAGGCCACTCTTGAACCCCATCGCCAGCATCAGTATAAACACGACGATGACGACGGATTCGATCAGGTTGATGACAAACGTTCCCAGCGAATCCCCCACACGCTCGGGCTGATAGAATATTTTATGGCAATCTACTCCGGCCGGCAGACGGTTATCTTTCAACTCCGCCAACTTCGCTTCCACGGCTTTGCCGACCTTCACGATATCCGAACCGCTCGAAGCAGCTACCAAAATGCCGATAGAGCGCTCCTGGTTATAGAACATCTCGTTACGGGTTGGATCTTCATACCCCTTTTCGATCAAGGCTATGTCGCGCAGACGCAATTGGTCGTCGTCATGGCCCTGGATAAACATCTTGCCGATGTCGTCCACCGTTTTGAAACGATCGTTCACCGTCACTCGGATGCGGTTGTCCCCGTTATCATAGTAACCGCTATAGGTTGTCTCGTTTTGTCCGTTCAAGGTAGCCAGGACTTCGGCCGGTTTCACGCCGAGGTTGGCCATGCGGTCCTGCAACAGGGAGATATTGATACATTCGGAACGTTCCCCATATATATCCACCCGGTCCACTCCTTCTATTTCGACTACTTCCCGTTTGATCAGTTCGGCATAATCAGCCATCTCCCGATCGGACAGTCCATCGCCCGTCAGTGCGTAGAACATGCCGAACACCTTGCCGAAATCGTCTTGTACGATCGGTGTATTAGCTCCGGAAGGAAGTAAGGCGGAGGCATCGTTGACTTTCCGCCTGAGAAGGTCCCAATGTTGCTCCACGTCATCGTCCTTGACGGTGGTCAGCAGTTCGACCTGGATCAAGGACAGATCATTGAACGAATAGCTTTCGACATTATCGACATTGTCCATCTTACGGATACTTTTCTCAAGCACATCCGTCACTTCCAACTCTACCTGATGGGCCGATGCACCCGGATAGGTAGTTGCCACCATTGCCAGCTTTACCTTGATCTCCGGATCTTCCAGCTTACTCATTTGATAGCAGGCCAAAGCTCCGCCCGCCAACAAAACCGCAACCAGAAAATAGACCAGGTTCCGGTTCTGAAATCCCCATTTGCTTATATCCATCACAACAATCCTCCTACATTCGTTTTAGAACCGGTGGCCAAAGGCCGGACATTTTCTCCATCTTCAATATGATGCACGCCGGAGGCAACCACGATTTCACCGGCATGCAGCGTATCGGAAACAACCATCGCACGTCCGTCGGACAACAGGCGCAGAACCGTCACCTCGCGGCTATGGACTTTCCCCGCGGACGGATCATAGACAAACACGTACGTTTTACCATCCTTTTGCAGAAGTGCCCCGCCCGGAACGGAAACCGGCTGCGAATCGCCCTCATTGCAATAGATCGTGACCATCGTATTCATTCCCGGCGAAGGGAGCGGCAACTTGCCGGGAACCATTTGCAGGCGCATCGTGTACAGCTGGTTCGCATTGGCTTTCGGAGTGACGCTGATCAATTTCAAAGGATAGTTTTCTCCCGGATAGAGGTCGAACGTACAGTGGTAGCCATCGAACCGGTCCCGCCGGATATAGTCGGCTGCCGGAAGATTGATTTCCACCTCCGGAATGCCGGCGCTGACCATCGAGATCACGGGCATACCTGCTCCGATCGTTTCATGTGCATCGAACAGCTTTTTCTGTATGAAACCACTGAATGGAGCATACAGCCGAGTATATTCCAACTGGTCTTTATGATGCTGATATTTTGCAGTGATCTGTTTCAGGCCGTACACGGCTTTATCGTTGGCATTAGGCGTGGTCCCGTTTTCTTTATAAAGAGCCATGACACGTTCGGCTTCCGCCTTGATCTGCTTGTATTCAGCCTCCGTAGCATCCAGTTGCACCCGATAATCTGCCGGATCCAATTCGGCCAGCAGTTGTCCTTCCCTCACGCGGGCGCCGTCTTCCACATATATTTTACGGATTGTCCCGCTCACACGGAAAGCCAGGCTGATATCCTGCGCAGCTTTCACTTTTCCTGGGAACTGGAGGGCAGTCTGACTGCTGGCGGAAACGACCGTATCGATCTTGACTGTCTGAGTATCCTTTGTCCCCTTCTCCGAACGGGCACAAGACATAAATAGAATCAAGGATATACCTGCTAAAATAAAATAAATTCGTTTCATAATTTAAGTGTATTTATTTAAAGACAAAATTATCCCGACAGAGCAACCTCGGAAAGGTCAATATGAATAATAAATTGTTCCATTTGTATATTTTCCTCAAAAAGAAGATATAAATATTCTGCGATTTGTATTTTCTTTACCGAAAATTCTTAACTTGATAAAAGAATGTCACCTAAAGAATACCGTAAGTAGCTTTTGGAATTGTTAAAACGCCCAAAACATGTCGTCATACATTTGAAAGCAAAAAGCCAGTTTTAGTATAGTTGTTCCACTGCTCCACAAGAACTATAGAATATTTTATGTACTTTTGTCTCAGAATATAAAAAAACTAAATAACTCAAATTAATCAACATGAAACGCTTAATGGCTAATCATAAACAGAAAAAAGCGATCCTGATCGCTCTTGCTGCGCCATTGATGTTTTCTCCTGCCCTTTTAATGGCTGTGACCGGAACCTCCGAGCCTGTAGTAGCTATCGCCCGGCAGGCGCAAACGATCGTCAGTGTGCAGCAGATCAATCCGACTACGGTCGATGTTGTGTTCTCCAACAATCAACGGATGACATTCGATTTCTATGGAGATAATATTTTCCGTATGTTCCAGGACAACAACGGTGGTATCCTTCGTGATCCGGAGGCAAAACCAGAGGCCCGGATTCTCGTAGATACCCCCCGTCGCCCAGTTTCCAAACTGGACATTCAAGACGATAATGGGCAAGTGACCATCACGACCGGAAAAGTCAGACTCCAGTTGGACAAATCGACCGCCCTGCTGAAAGTCACCAATCTCACCACAAACAAAATCGTTTTCGAAGAGACGAAACCCGTGGTTTACGAAAAAGGAAAAACGATCCTAACGCTGAAAGAGAACCCTGATGAATATTTCTACGGCGGCGGTGTGCAGAACGGACGCTTTTCACATAAGGGAAAAGCTATAGCCATCGAAAACCAGAACAGCTGGACCGATGGCGGCGTGGCTTCTCCCACTCCTTTTTATTGGTCCACAAACGGCTACGGCTTTATGTGGTACACTTTCAAACAGGGGAAATATGATTTCGGCGCCACAGAAAAGAATACGGTAAAACTATCCCACGATACAGACTATCTGGATGTTTTCTATATGATCAATGATAGCCCGGTCGCCCTATTGAACGACTTTTACCAACTGACCGGTAACCCAATACTGCTGCCCAAGTTCGGATTCTATCAGGGACACTTGAACGCTTACAACCGCGACTATTGGGTAGAAGACGAAAAGGGTATCCTTTTCGAAGACGGCAAGCGCTACAAGGAAAGCCAAAAAGATAATGGAGGTATCAAGGAATCGCTGAACGGAGAAAAGAACAACTACCAGTTCTCTGCTCGCGCCGTGATCGACCGCTACAAGAACCACGATATGCCGTTAGGTTGGTTGCTGCCGAACGACGGTTACGGAGCCGGCTACGGACAGACCGAAACATTGGACGGTAATATCCAAAACTTAAAGAGCCTCACCGATTACGCTCATAAGAACGGTGTCGAAATCGGTCTTTGGACACAATCCGATCTGCATCCGAAAGACAGCATCAGTGCCTTGCTGCAACGCGACATTGTAAAGGAGGTACGAGATGCCGGTGTACGAGTCCTGAAAACAGACGTGGCATGGGTCGGTTGGGGCTACTCGTTCGGTCTGAACGGTGTGGCTGATGTCGGACATATCATGCCGTATTACGGAAACGACGCACGTCCGTTCATCATCTCTCTCGACGGTTGGGCCGGCACGCAGCGTTATGCCGGAGTCTGGTCGGGCGACCAGACAGGCGGACAATGGGAATATATCCGTTTCCACATCCCGACTTATATCGGCTCCGGGCTTTCCGGACAACCGAACATCACATCCGACATGGACGGTATTTTCGGTGGCAAGAACCTCGTGATGAATACCCGCGACTTCCAGTGGAAGACCTGGACGCCGATGGAGCTGAACATGGACGGCTGGGGATCGAATGAGAAATATCCGCATGCCTTAGGCGAACCGGCAACTTCCATCAACCGCTGGTACCTGAAAATGAAATCCTGCCTGATGCCGTATGCTTACAGCATTGCCCGCGAAGCGGTAGACGGCAAGCCGATGATTCGCGCCATGTTCCTTGAAGATCCGAATCCTTACACCTTTGGTAAAGCTACACAATACCAGTTCATGTACGGGCCGTACTTCCTCATCGCGCCGATCTACCAAGAGACGCAAATGGATGACAAGGGAAATGACATCCGTGATGGTATCTACCTGCCTGAAGGCGAATGGTTCGACTATTTCACCGGTGAGAAATATACCGGCGGCTGCGTGGTCAACAACTTCGCTTCCCCACTTTGGAAACTTCCGGTATTCGTAAAAGCCGGTGCGATCATCCCGATGACGAACCCGAACAATAACGTAGGGGAAATCGACAAGAATTTGCGCATATATGAGCTTTACCCGTCCGGATATAGCGAGTTCGTCGAATATGACGATGATGGTATAACGCAGGCTTATCTGAACGGCAAAGGGACAACCACACGGATCGAAATCAAGAACAATGACCCATCAAAAGTCTCAATCACTATCCATCCGACAACAGGCGATTTTGACGGTTTCGTGAAAGACAAGGCAACCGAACTGCGTATCAATCTCTCGGAAATGCCGAAGAAGATCACCGCTAAAGTCGGTTCCTCCAAAGTGAAACTGGTAGCCGCCCGTTCGATGAACGAATACCAGAACGGTACGAATGTCTATTTCTACGATGTTGCCCCGAACCTGAACAAATTCGCCACCAAAGGAAGCGAATTCGAAAAGAAGACAATCACCAAGAACCCTCAGTTGTTAGTAAAACTAGCTCCGACAGACATCAGCATGAACGGAACGGTTATCACCATCGATGGTTACCAATTCGACACGCCCGACACCCACCGCGTTTCTACCGGTTCTTTGGCCGCGCCGATCGCACAGGTGACGGATGGGAACACGGAAGCTTACACACTAAAACCGACTTGGAATAAAGTTCCCGGCGCCGACTTCTATGAAATAGAATTTAACGGCATGCTTTATACGCAGATCAAGAATGCGGAACTGCTGTTCGACAACCTCTCAGCCGAAACAGACTATTCGTTCAAAATTCGCTCAGTCAACAAGGACGGTTATTCAGACTGGTCTACCTTCTCCGTCAAGACCAAATCCAACCCGCTGGAATTTGCTATCAAAGGCATCCGTGGAGAAGTGACAGCCGAAGAACAGGAAGGCTTTGAAATCTCCCGCTTGTTCGACTATGCCGAGTTAGGCGATATGTTCCACACGAAATACCGCAAGAACGCAATGCCGTTCGATATGATCATCGATCTACGCACCATCAACCAACTGGATAAGTTCCATTATCTGTCCCGCCAGGATGGAGGCAACGGAACGATCCTTGCCGGCGACGTGGCCTACAGCATGGATAAGGAAAACTGGACAGCGGTCGACTCGTTCCGCTGGGAACGTAATGGTGACATGAAAGTATTCACTTTCAAGGACCAACCGAAAGCCCGCTACATTAAATTGCATATTACGGAAGGTGTCGGCAACTACGCTTCCGGACGCGAATTATACGTATTCAAGGTTCCGGGCACGGAAAGCTATCTGCCAGGTGACATCAATAACGACAAAAAGATCGACACAAACGACTTGACCTCGTACATGAACTACACAGGGCTACGCCGTGGTGACAGCGATTTCGATTATGTCAGCGCAGGTGATATTAACCGGAACGGTCTGATCGATGCTTACGACATATCGGTCGTGGCAACCCAATTGGAGGACGGCATCGAGAATCCAGGTACGGACCGTGTAGCCGGAACGATCTTCCTTTCCACTCCGAAACAGACGTACAACGCCGGCGAAACAGTCGAAATCACCGTCAAAGGTGACAGTGTCAAAGCTGTCAACGCTTTGAGTTTCGCATTGCCTTACGACCAACAGGATTATGACTTTGTCGGCATCGAACCGGCAAACCTCGGTACGATGGAAAACCTGACATACGACCGCCTGCATACCAGCGGTCAAAAGGCGCTCTATCCTACTTTCGTCAATCTCGGAGACAAACAAGTGCTCGAAGGTTCTGAAGATCTCTTCACCATCAAGTTGAAAGCGAAACGCAAAGTTACATTCAACCTGAAAGCAGTCGACGGCATCCTGGTTGATAAGAATCTGAATATGCAGAAGTTCTGAACAATGAATTTCTGATATAAACGAAAGCAGAAAGGCTTCGCCTACCGGACCATTCCGGGGTGAAGCCTTTTTCATTAAGATTATGAATGTTTTCTGCCCCACAGATGTTATCTTTGCAGAAAAAGCGATAGAACCATCGCATGACAAAGCAAACAAATACATTATGTACTCAGATAAAAAAAACATCCTGCAGCTCGTAGCCCTGCTCATCGAGCATAACATCAAGAAAATCGTTTTGTGTCCCGGCAGCCGCAATTCACCTATTGTACATACGATTGCCAATCACCCTTTCTTCTCCTGCTATCCGGTGACAGACGAACGGAGTGCGGCATTCTTCGCGATCGGGCTGGCATTACATGGCGGTAGTCCGGCTGCTGTCTGCTGCACATCGGGCAGTGCATTACTTAATATTCATCCTGCCGTATCGGAAGCCTTCTATCAGCAAGTGCCATTGGTCGTGATCTCAGCAGACCGTCCCGGGGCCTGGATCGGACAAATGGACGGGCAAACGTTTCCTCAACCGGGTGTTTTCGGTTCGCAGGTTAAAAAATCCGTCAACCTGCCGGAGATACATACTGATGAAGACGAATGGTATTGCAATCGTCTTATCAACGAAGCTCTGCTCGAACTGAACCATCATGGGAAAGGACCGGTGCATATCAATGTACCAATCTCGGAACCGTTGTTCCGCTTCACTACGGAGGAATTGCCCAAGGTACGCGTCATCACCCGCTACCAAGGATTAAATGTCTACGACCGTGAATATACAGGGTTGATCGAGCGGCTGAACAACTACAACCGTCGCATGATCGTTGCCGGTCAGATGAACCTGATCTATCTTTTTGAAAAGAAATATTCCAAACTGCTATACAAGCATTTTGCCTGGCTTACCGAGCACACAGGTAACAAGACCATTCCCGGCATCCCGGTAAAGAATTTCGACGCCGCCCTTTACGCCCTGCCAGAAGAAAAATTAGAGAAGATGGTTCCTGACCTGCTGATCACATACGGTGGACATATCGTGTCGAAACGCCTCAAACAATTTCTCCGCAAGCATCCGCCACGCGAACATTGGCATGTTTCGCTTAGCGGAGAAGTAACAGACCTTTACGGTTCCCTGACAACCGTTATCGAGATGGACCCGTTCGAATTTCTCGAAAAAATCGCTTACCTGCTGGAAAACCGGACAACGGAGTTTCCACGCATCTGGGAAAACAACACCCGCGACCTGCCACAACCGGAATTCAGCTATTCGGAAATGGCTGCTATCGGAACATTGATCAAGTCGCTTCCAACACCTGCGGCCTTGCATTTAGGCAACAGTTCAGCCGTACGTTACGCCCAGTTATACACACTCCCAGAAGATGTCGAAGTCTGCTGCAACAGGGGGACGAGCGGCATAGAAGGATCGCTTTCGACTGCCATCGGTTACTCCGTTTGTTCAGACAAACTGAATTTTGTAGTGATCGGCGATTTGAGTTTCTTTTATGATATGAACGCACTTTGGAACAGCAATTTCGGCTGTAACCTACGTATCCTGCTGCTCAATAACGGAGGAGGTGAAATATTCCAAGCACTTCCCGGACTAAAAATGGAGGATAAAACACGCCGTTTCGTGACAGCTACACACAAAACTTCTGCCAAAGGATGGGCCAAAGAAAGAGGATTCTCTTACCTTCCCGTCCATAACGATGAAGAACTGACGAGTGCAATGGCTGTTTTCACCCAGTCCGCCCCCCACAACCAACCAATGTTGATGGAGGTATTCACAGATGCGTCTGAAGATGTACGGCTACTCAAAGAGTATTTCCACCAACTAAAAAAATAAGAACATAACTCATAATTTATAATTCTAAATTCATCTTATGGAAACAAAAAGAGAATGGACAACCATCAAAGAATATGAAGAAATCCTGTTCGATTTCTATAACGGAATTGCCCGCATCACTATCAACCGCGAACGCTATCGCAACGCTTTCACTCCGACAACGACGACGGAGATGAGCGATGCTCTCTATATCTGCCGTGAACGACCGGATATCAATGTTGTCGTGCTGACAGGAGCCGGAGACACGGCTTTCTGTGCTGGAGGTGATATGCATGTGAAAGGTCACGGTGGCTACATCGGTAAAGATGGTGTGGCACGGTTAAATGTACTCGATGTACAAAAGCAAATCCGCTCGATTCCAAAACCGGTGATCGCTGCCGTAAACGGTTTTGCAATCGGTGGCGGGCATGTGTTGCATGTGGTCTGCGACCTGACGATTGCTTCTGAAAACGCAATATTCGGACAGACGGGTCCTCGTGTGGGGAGTTTCGACGCAGGTTTCGGTTCTTCCTATTTAGCTCGCATCGTCGGCCAAAAGAAAGCACGTGAAATTTGGTTTCTTTGCCGCAAATACAATGCACAGGAAGCACTCGACATGGGTCTCGTGAACAAGGTCGTACCTTTGGATAAGCTTGAAGACGAATATGTCGGATGGGCCGAAGAAATGATGCTGCTCAGCCCGCTTGCCCTCCGTATGATCAAGGCAGGCCTCAACGCCGAACTAGACGGTCAAGCCGGAATCCAAGAGTTGGCTGGCGATGCCACCATGCTCTACTACATGACCGACGAAGCCCAGGAAGGTGGCAAAGCTTTCCTTGAAAAACGCCGCCCCCGTTTCGAAGATTATCCGAAATTCCCATAATCCAAAGTCACAATGGCTATGCACTATCACATAGAGATCCGCCCTAAGACCTTGTACTTCAAAAAGCCGGCAGGGACTTCGCGCGGGACCTACACGGAGAGGAAGAGTTGGTATATCTACCTCACCGCAGAAGAAACACCCGGCCGCCAAGGAATAGGCGAATGCGCTCCTCTGCCTAAACTGAGTTGCGACGACGTGCCTGGATATGAAGAAGTTTTGGCCAAGGCTTGCCAAAACTTCACCCGCACAGGCAGAATCGACGTGGACGGACTGCGCGATTATCCATCTATCCTGTTCGGTCTGGAGACTGCTTTCCGCCACTTTGAAGCCGGCTCCTTTGCCTTGTGGAACACTCCTTTCTCGCATGGCGAGGTGGGTATTCCTATCAACGGACTGATCTGGATGGGAAGCTATGAAGAGATGTTGGGACAAGTGACAGACAAGATAGAATCCGGCTTTCGTTGCATCAAGCTGAAAATCGGAGCGATCGACTTCGATAAAGAATTAGAAATCCTTCGTATCATCCGCAAACAATTTTCATCTGATGAAATCGAACTGCGTGTTGATGCCAACGGTGCTTTCTCGCCGAACGAAGCCATGAGAAAACTGAACTGTCTGGCAAAACTGGACCTGCATTCGATCGAACAACCGATCCGTGCAGGACAGTGGGAAGACATGGCTCTGTTAGCTGCTTCTTCTCCAGTTCCCATCGCCCTCGACGAAGAACTCATTGGCTACAACACACCGGAAAAGAAGAAAGAATTGCTTTCCTTCATTAATCCGCAATATATCATCTTGAAACCGTCTCTTCACGGAGGCCTATATGGTTGTAGCGAATGGATCAAGGAAGCTCAGGATCGGCAGATCGGCTGGTGGATCACTTCTGCATTGGAATCAAATGTCGGCCTGAACGCCATCGCTCAATGGTGCGCAACTTTCGACAATCCGCTTCCGCAAGGGTTAGGAACAGGTGGCCTCTTCACCAACAACATTGACTTGCCGTTGTCAATTAACAACGGACAATTAATAATTGACAATGGACAACAAACAATTGATAAGTAAGAAACATCCCGATAATTGTCAATTGTCAACAGTCAATTGCCAATTATCCGAATTCATTTCCGATTGGAAGTCTGCCTCTCCTTACTTGGAAGTACAAACTTCCGGTTCGACCGGTACACCCAAACGAATCATGGTCCGCAAGGAACAAATGGTAAATAGTGCCCGCCTCACCTGCGATTATTTAGGGCTGCGGCAGGGGGATAAAGCCCTCCTTTGTATGCCACTCCGATACATTGCCGGAAAGATGATGGTCGTACGGTCACTCGTGGCAGGGTTAGATTTGGTCATACGTGAACCTTCCGGGCATCCGATGGCAGACATCGACATGCCACTCCGATTCGCAGCCATGATTCCGTTACAAGTATACAACACGCTACAGGTTCCGGAAGAACGAGAGCGCCTCTGCCAAATCGATATCCTAATCATCGGTGGCGGCTCTATCGACCATGAACTGGAAACACGGATACAAGAATTGCCTATCTGCGTTTACTCCACCTACGGAATGACAGAAACTCTTTCGCATATCGCCCTCCGACGGTTGAACGGACCGGATGCATCTCCTTATTACACGCCTTTCCCGTCTGTCAAGCTATCACTCTCGACTGACGACACACTGATAATAGACGCTCCACTCGTCACCGACGAAACACTTGTCACTAACGATGTCGCCGAACTGCTCCCAGACGGCCGTTTCCGCATCTTAGGGAGGAAAGACAACATCATCAACAGCGGAGGCATAAAAATACAAACGGAGATTGTGGAAGAAATCTTGCGCCCCATCATTCCTACCAATTTTGCCATAACATCCGTTCCAGATCCAAAGTTCGGAGAGGCTATGATTTTATTGATCACCACAGGAAATGACCACTTCCCGAGTAAAAAGACAGCCTCTTCCCTTATTGGAGAACAATCTCTCTCATTACCTGAAAACAATCTCTTTTCCGAGCTGGAAGAAATGATATTTGGAATATTACCCAAATACCAACGTCCGAAGCACATCCTCCGGATTGAATCAATTCCTCTTACCGGTAGCGGAAAGATCGATCGGGCGGCATGCCGGAAATTGGCAATGGAAAGATATACAGGATAAATTAATTCGGGCATCAATTATTTAGTAATAAACATACAAAAACACTATATTTTATGAAGTATTTATCAATCTTCGCCTCCGTCCTTCTCGCCACGGCGTCCGCTTACGGACAAAGTGGGGAAAGTTGCCGGACAGCATCCGATCCGACTCTACAAAAGCCGGAATTATACGCAGGTTATGACTGTGTAAACCTACTCGACAGCACCGCTGTGACCGTGCAGCCTACCGGCTCCGGTTCTTTCACGGTCTGCAAAATCGTCAAAGTTATGAACACGCGCGGGGCCGTCGCCAATCGCATCCTCAAATACGATTACGATCCGCTGACGGCACATGCAGAGTTTCATCGTGTCACCATCTACAAAGCCAATGGCGACGTAATCAACCTCGATATCACCCAACAGCAGGATTATGCCGCTCCTGCCCGCGCCATCTATTGGGGAGCACGGCAGATCATGATGGAAATAGGCCGTCTCGATCCGGGCGATATCATCGATTATCAGATCAACAAAAAAGGTTTCACCTATGCCCTGTTGACTGGCGGTACAGGCAACGACGAATCCCGTTTCATCCCGCCCATGCGCGGACAATTCTATGATATCGTCCCCTTCTGGACAACCGAGCCAACTGTCCGCAAGGTATATAAGGTAAACATCCCGATGGAGAAAGAAATGCAGTTCCAGTTCTATCAAGGAGAATGCACCTCTTCCATGCGTTACGAGGACGGTCGGAAAGCTTATACGTTCGTCAGCACAGACATCATGCCGACCCGACGCGAACCGAACATGGTCGACCTGTTCGACGCCGCACCGAAACTGATGATGTCCAGCACACCACGCTGGCAAGACAAATCCCTTTGGTTTAACAAAGTGAACGAAGACTACGGCAGTTTCAGAGCCATTCCTGAAGCCCAGAAGAAAGTAGACGAATTGATCCAGGGCAAAAAGACGGAGATGGAAAAGATCGCCGTCCTCACCCACTGGGTTGCCGACAATATCCGTTACTCCGGTATCTCGATGGGCAAAGGCGAAGGCTACACGCTGCATAACCTGAAGATGAACTACACGGACCGTTGTGGTGTCTGTAAAGATATTGCCGGTACCCTGATCGCTTTCCTGCGTATGGCAGGCTTCGAAGCCTATCCAGCCATGACAATGGCCGGTAGTCGCGTGGAAAGCATCCCGGCCGACCACTTCAACCACTGTGTCGCCGTTGTGAAACTTTCCAGCGGAACCTATATGCCGCTCGATCCTACCTGGGTCCCCTTCTGCCGCGAACTGTGGAGCAGTGCCGAACAACAGCAAAACTATTTACCGGGAGTTCCCGAAGGTTCCGATCTCTGTCTCACGCCGGTTTCCGCACCGGAAAACCATTATGTCCGCATAAAAGCCAACAACCGCTTGGATGCCAAAGGTACACTGACAGGACAGTTCACGATCACAGCCGAAGGACAGTCGGACAGCAATATCCGCCGTATCTTCACCACCGGCTGGCAGTCGCAATGGCAGGCCGCATTGGAAAGCCAACTTCTTGCCGTATCACCTAAAGCTCGTCTTATCAGCGTGGACTATGGCAAAGACCCGAAGAACTACCAGGCTGCACCGATCAAAATGACATTCCGTTATGAAATACCAGGTTATGCCCTTTCAGGAGAAAGAGAAATGCTGTTCAAGCCGATGGTGATGAATAACCTTTATAACCAAGTAAAAAGTTACCTGCGCATCAACACCGACCTCGAAGAACGCCGGTATGGTTTCAAGGATGCCTGCTCACGTCTGGTCGAACTGGACGAAACGATCCAACTCCCCACAGGTTATAAGCTAGCGGGTAATGGAAAAGAAGACAGTGTGCAAAGTTCTGCCGCCGACTTCGAAGGTTCCCTCCGCCAGGACGGTAACAAAGTGGTGTTGCACCAAAAGCTAGCGCTGAAGAAACGCGTGTACGAGGCAGGCGACTGGAATGGTTTCCGTAACGCCGTGAATGCACATAAATCATTCGGGGATTATATCGTCATAAAACGATAAGGTCTTCCCTCTTCATAAATCACAAATTATAAATCATAAATCAAATGATACGAAACAAACATAAGTTCGCCTTCCTTCTTTGTATGCTACTAATGACTACGACAGTTTTTGGAGCATCGGAAGCCGAATACAAGAAATTAGCAAAGACCTGGACACTCAATGCCGACGGCAGCCAAGAGTTCCGCTATGACATGGAACTGACACTTTTCACCCACACGGCCATGAACGGCACATACGGAGAAAGCTTCATCGTGTACAATCCGCAATACCAGGAACTGAAGATCAACTCGTCTTACACCAAACAAAAAGACGGCACAATCATCAAGACACCGGACAATGCTTTCGTGGAAGTCCTTCCCCGCAACGCGGCTGATGCTCCGGCTTACAACCACCTGAAAGAAATGGTTGTCGTCCACACAGGCCTAGAACTGGGAGCAACTATCTATCTCGACTACACAGTCACATCCAAACCAGGCTATCTGCCGGAGGTAGACATTTTCGAAGAACTGCTCCAATCCTCTCCCGTCAAAGAATACACACTGACGATCGTGATACCCGAAGCCAAAGAACTTGCCTACACACTGACAAACAATCCGGCAAAAGCATCTGTCAAACGATCCGGTGGAACCTGTACGACAAGCTGGACATTACGTAACCTGCCAGCATCTTCCCGCGCTCCGTTCGTCTATGTCAAGAACGGCGACGTTCCTTTTCTCGCCGCCACGACTTACGCATCCGAAGGAGAAGCATTGGCAACCCTACTCAAACAGTTCAATCCGTCCGGCGATCCACAACTCACGACTCTGGCTGAGAGCCTGACCGAAGGGAAAAAAAAGGACGAAGACAAACTGGAAGCTATCCTCGAATACACGACCAACCACATTGCCAACAACGGGCTGACACTGGATCAGACCGGCTATCGCCTCCGCCCTGCCGATGCCGTCATGAGCACAGCGTACGGAACTGAAGCCGAAAAAGCCAATTTGCTCGCAGGCTTGTTGGATGGGGCCGGCTTCAAAGCCGAGCCAATGGCGACTTACCAGGCTTATGCAGACAAAGGGCTGGCGCTAAAGGCTGTCGACCAACTGTTCGTCTCCTGTATGGTGAACGGCGAATTATATTTATTCTCCACCTCTTCTACCCACCGTCCGCAAACGGTGAACTTTGACCGGACTCCTCTTTTCAGCCTGCAAACAGGAAAACCGGTAGCTATTGCCGTTCCACAGGATTACCTGATCAAGAGCGACATCGCAGTTCGTTTCAAAGATGGAAAAGTGACGACATCCACTAAAGAATCTGTCGGTAAAGAATTGATGCCTTATTTCACAACAGGTAACAGCGAAAACGAACAAACTGCTCCTTTAAAGGTGGAAAACGGGTATGCAACGATCTCACTGCCGGATGCCGGATATGGCTTCTCCCATCTGCCTTATGGCTACCTGAACAGCCAGCGGAAAGAAAACCTGCTGATCCCACGCCCTGTCAACGAAGTCTATACATACACGATCGAATGTCCTGAAAATATGGAACTGCGCACCCCGGAAACCGACAAGACGATCCGCAATGCCGCCGGTAGCCTGACCATCTCCGTCAAGAAAAACGGACGTACGGCAACCGTCACCCGTAGCCTGGAACTGAACAAACAACTCTATACACCTGCCGAATACAAGGAATTGCGCCAGCTTCTGACAGAATGGAGCGACATAAACGGAAAGACTCTATTGTTTTCAGTACGATAAAGACAATTACTTTTAGGATGGCCGATACTGCCTGTTATATTAATGCCGATATCAGCCATCCCCAAAAAGCCTTGATCTTTTGGTAAGAGGTTTCAAAATGTACTTGCCCCGTACTTGACGCGGGAACAAGTACATTTTGAGACACCACCAACAGATAAATCATTAATTAAACATCTAAAATAAATCAAATATGAAACTACTAAATCTAACCGCTGCCCTCTTTTTAGGAGGTGTTCTGCAAGCACAAAACCCTTTACCGGCCATTCATCCGCAGCCACAGGAAGTTACATTATCTACCAACCGGATGAAAGCGCCTCATGGCTTTACTCTTTCCGGCATGCAACATCCGGATGAAGATGCTATGCGCCTGATCAGACAAACTTTGTCGATAACAGACAACTCCGAAGCGCTACCGCTCAAAATTACATCGCTGGAAGACCGGACACCCGAACTGAAACGTTCAGGAGCCTATCTATTAGTTATCACACCAGAAGAAATCGACATTGCAATTTCCGACAGTCGCGGTCTTTTCTACGCAGCACAGACATTGCAACAATTGGCCCAAACCGACGGACAAGGCAATACGACACTGCCACTCGGAGTTATCAAAGACTATCCTGACGTCGCCTACCGTGGAACTGTCGAAGGTTTTTACGGCGATCCCTGGAGCCATACCGACCGCATCGAGCAGCTTCGTTTTTATGGAAAGATGAAGATGAACACCTATATCTACGGACCGAAAGATGATCCTTACCACAGTTCCCCAAACTGGCGCAAGCCTTATCCGGAAAAGGAAGCAGCACAGATCAAGGATCTCGTGAAGGAAGCCGCCGCCAACAAGGTAGACTTCGTCTGGGCGATCCATCCGGGCCTGGACATCAAATGGACAGATGAAGACCGGATGAATGTGCTGAACAAGTTCGGTATGATGTATGATTTGGGAGTCCGTTCCTTCGCAGTCTTCTTCGACGATATTTCCGGTGAAGGGGCCAAGGCAGACAAACAAGCCGACCTGCTCAACTTCCTGCAAAAGGAGTTTATCGAGAAGAAAGAAGGCGTCAGCCCGCTGATCATGTGTCCGACCGAATATAACCGGGCCTGGGCGGGAAGCGACTATCTGGATGTGCTGGGCAGAACGCTCGACCCGGCAATCCATGTGATGTGGACCGGCAACAGCGTGATCCATGATATCACACTCGAAGGGCAGGAATGGGTGAACAAACGTATTCAGCGCCCTTCGTATGTCTGGTGGAATTTCCCTGTAAGCGACTACTGCCGCGACCACCTGCTGATGGGACCGTCTTACGGGCTCGATCCGAATGTGGCACATGCCATGTCCGGTTTCGTCGCCAACCCGATGGAACGGGCGGAAGCTTCCAAAGTAGCCCTTTACGGAGTTGCCGATTATGCCTGGAACATGAAAGCCTATAATCCCGAAAGCGATTTCGCAGAAGCCTGCCGTTATGTTTTGCCAGAGGCACCGGAAGCATTCCGGACGTTCTGCGAGAACAACTGTGATCCCGGGCCAAACGGACACCGTTACCGCCGCGACGAATCCATCCGCTATGCCGAATCTGCCGAAGCATTCCTCCATGACTTCCGCCAGCACAACTATAATGCAGATGCCGCTGACCGGATGAACCGACTGTTCGCCGAGATCACAGCCGCCCCTGCCGCCATCGAGACAAGCCGCAACAAGGCGCTGATAGACGAAATCAAACCGTGGCTGATGCAGTTCCACCTGTTAGGGAAAGCCGGACAAAAGGCTATCCGCACTGCCGAAACCGGACAAGGCGAGGATCGTGCCGCCACCTGGCAATCGTATCTGTCGCTCACCTCGTTGCTCGACAGCATGCGCACGATCGACCGGACCTACAATCAGAATCCGTATCAGAAAGGCGTGAAAGTCGGCTCACGAGTCCTGACCCCGTTCGTACAGGAGATACATTCAGGTGTCGGAAGCAACCTGCTGTTTGCAGACCAGACAGATGCTGCCACCCAGATGAGTAAGGCCTCTATCCTGACGGATATCGAACAATTGAAATATCAGCCGTTGAAGGAAGGCAAAGACCAGATCGGATACAACCGCCTGAACGAAGTACTGCGTATCGAGCCGGGACAGTCCTTCGGCCTTACCTGGGAATTGCAGAAAGAGGCCACCTCTTTCAACTTCAGCCTGCCGAAAAGCGAAAACAGCGGACGGGTATTCGAATGGTCCGCCGACGGCAGACAATGGACGACTATCGCCGACATCCCCGCCGACCAGGCCCGCTTCAAATTGGAAAAGCTCGCTCCCGGAGCACGCTATATCCGTATGCGTAATGCAACTGACAAGCAGATGCAAATCTACCTGTACGAATTTGCCGTGACAACGAAAGAAGATACCTCCATCGACCCCGTCCGCCTGATGTATGACAAGAACCTAGAATCTGTCAACACATTGACCGCAAGTTCACGCATCACGATTGATAAGGAAAAGGACGGTTCACTCGAACTGTACTTGTCCGGCTCCCCTTGCAGCCAAGTTGTGGTAGAAGGCGCACCGTTGAAAGGGAAAGTGAAACAAGTGCTTTACTCCGGCCCGGCAAATTATATCAAGCTGAAAAAAGAAGCCTTGGAGAGTGTAAAGGCATTAGAACTATATAACGCAGGATCATCCCCTGTCAACATCCACGAGATCAATTGACAAAGAACAACGGACAATTGACAATCAAGCTGCAAAAACATTTAATTGTCAATTGTCCATTCTCAATTGTCAATCGTTCAATCCATCGGATACCGCACCCCCCATTCGGAGCGAAGATCATCCAGCATCTGCATGATGTGCAAAGTTTCCGCATGCGGCATACAAGGCGTTTCGATCTTTCCCTCACGGATCGCGTCGATGGAAGCCTGCACCTGATACTCGAAACCCGTTATCTGTGGCGGACAGGTATAGCGAGCCACTTCCTCATGATTGACCGAATAGACGACTGCCAACTGCGGGTTGTTGATATTATCGACGATTATATATCCTTTATCCCCCGAAATAACTCCCTGACGATCGTTCGCACAGAAAGCGGTCATTTGTAAAACAGCCATCCGATGATTCCGATACACAAAAGTAATGCTGCTCTGCAAATCCACTCCCGTCTCCCCTTTCACGCAGGCAGAAGTAATCCCCGTAATTTCCGAGCCGAAAAGCATCCTTGCAAAGTTGATCGGATAAACGCCGATATCCAGCAAAGCACCGCCACAAAGTTCCGGTTTGGCGATGCGCTCCTTCTCGGCAATCGGATATCCGATATTGGCCGTCAGCATCATCACGCGTCCGATCGTCCCGCCGTCAACCAGTTCGCGGAGCGTCTCGGAGAAAGGCATATAACGTGTCCAAATCGCCTCAGTCAGGAAAACCTGTTTTTCTTTCGACAGGCGTATCAACGTCTCCGCCTGCTCTGCATTGGCGGTAAATGCTTTTTCACATAAGACCGGCTTACCCTTTTCGAGGCACATCCGCGCCTGCTCAAAATGATGGGAATGCGGGGTGGCGATATAAATCAACTGTACTTCGGGATCATCTGCCAAATCCTCGTATGATCCGTAAGCCCGCGTAAAACCCCATTCACAGGCAAACCCTTCGGCATTTTCCTGGTTACGGGAAGCGACTGCATACGGTTCAACCCCTTCCATATCGCGCAACGTATGCGCCATTTTGCGGGCGATATGCCCGGCTCCTATAATTCCGACTTTAAAACGTTCCATTAGCTGTCATTTTTTATCAGGTAAATATACAAAAAATTCCATGCCCATGAAACTTTTACCTCACAAGCATGGAATTCAAAAGCGATCCGCAATACTATATCCTACTCCATAATCACCACCACCGGATTATCCTCCTCACCCACCTTTTTCAAGGCGGCCACTTCGGCAGGGATATCCGTTTCACCGGCGTTATCCTCGAACCAGGAGACGACTTCTTCCGAAGGGAGAATGGCAGCAAATTCGCCCGAAGCGGAGACAGATACGGGCTGTAAGGGAAGGAAGCCATTCGTATCGTCGGTTATCTTGTCATCGAGAGGAGAAACCCTGACGGCTCCGTCCGCCTTCCGGTAAAGGGCATTATAAGTCTTCTGTTTGTCGTTATAGACATTCGTCATAAAACGGAAAAGGATCACATCTTCGTTTTCCATGAACTTTGTCGGGTAGATAGCATCTTTCTTATCCTCGAAACGCTCGTTGTAAGACCAACTGTAGACACCTAAATCCAGCACGCGCACAGGTTGCAGCTCTTTCGCTGCCGACACCCGATAGATCGTATCATTATAAGACTGGCGGAAATAAAGATCCTTGCCCGCATGCCAGAAACAACTGTTGCCAAGCGGATAAATGGCAGACCTGCCATCCTTATATTTTATGAACGCCAAACCATCTCCCCCATCTTTCAAGACCGAGATGGAAACAATATCGTCCGGAGTGATCGCCTTGTCTCCTTCCTGCCCGACCGGTAACGATTCCACACGGACAATCACATCTCCACGGAACAGAGCGATACGGGCCGGCAAACTGTCGGTAGCCGAATAATAACCAGCGATAAGATCCGCATCCAGATAGTCGAACACTCCCATTGCCGGAAACTCATCGACGGAAACCGAAGGAGTCCAGATATGGTCGAATCGACCGTCCGCCCCGTAAACAACGATTTATTTTTCCAGCCATGAAAACTTAATTGGCCGGTATACGGGTTCTGCCATCCTCCGTAGACATCCGAATAGCCTTCAGGATCTTCCCCCACATGCCCGACCGAACGGATAAAGCGACCCGTTTTTTTGTCGAATAGCTGGCAGCGGTCCCGACCGGATGTCACAACAATCCAATCATTCAGGATAGTTGCATACGCTCCCTGCCCCACCAGGCAACTATCGGTCGTTTCCAAGGCGACATAGCGTATTTTCTTGAAACAGTCGGAAGTCTTCAACTCCGTCTGATTCTCAAAAGCAACTCCCAAAGGAATCGCTTCGAGTTTTGCCACCTTTGTTTCCCCTCCGTCACTGCAAGCAGCAAGAAAAAGACATGCCACTGCCACAAACACATGATTTTTCATACGATTTTCATTTTACTTTAGAAGAGGCTTTTTTCGTTGTGATCAGGATCACGCCTCCGACTGCTTTTTTTCCGTACATTTCGATGGCGCTCTTATCTTTCATTATCGATATCGATTCGATTTCGTTTGGATCGACCTTGTCCAGTCCACCCGTATATTCGACACCGTCAATCATGACAAGCGGGTCCGGCTTGGCATACCGGACACCTTCGGCAGGACGCATATTCGATTTAAATTCCAGAGGACGCAAGAGAGGCTTGTCTTTTTTTGTTTGCAACATCTTTTTGTCCTGTCGGGATGTGAGGACTTCGGCAAACTCCACTTCGGAGATATTTTCCAACCGACGGGAGATTTCAGGGCGGGCGAACGCAGCAACGGCAACGGCTGCAAGAGGAAGCACATAAAGGAACTTCAAGCGAGCCCAGGGGTTCGATTTTTGTTTTAACATCATAGTAATCCGCTTTTTAAGTTTACTGTGGTCGAAACTGTTGGCCATAGAGGTAAAACGCTGTGCTCCGACCGCTTTCTTTATTAATAACAATTGATAATGCTTTGCATCCACGCCATGTGCGATCACACTCTCGTCCGCCTCATACTCATGCACGTTCTGCAGTTCCTGCTTGAGCAACCAAACAGCGGGATTGAACCAATGCAGGACGGCACAACATCCGGCAAACCACATATCCAATGAATGGCAAGCTCTGATATGCGCCTGTTCATGCGCCAGGATTTCAGCTCCGCTCTCTTCCATATCGATGCGGGAGATAACAATATATTTCATCCAACTGAAAGGCGGGACCGTCAGGTCGGTCACGACAAGCCGCGTACCATCTTCCAATACGGCCCGCTCGCCCGAACGTATCAGACGCACGATCTGGCAGACGGAATAGAGGAACCGTCCTGCAAAAAAGAGGCATCCGCCGGCGTAGATCATAAACAAGGCCGCCAACCAAGACGGAAAGCGACTCTCTTCTTCCACAGGAGTTCCGCCCATTTGCAAGAACCGTTCGAGTTCCAACGCCGTACGTTGTACGGCGACCGGCTCATCGGCGGCAAGCTGTACAAAAGGAATCGCGATTGAAAAAACTATCACACCAAGAAGAGCCATCCGATTGAAACGGTGGAACGTATCCCGGCTCAAAAGCAGGCGATAGAACAGATAGAACACTGCCAGACAGCAGGTGGATTTTATTATGAATACTAAAAATGCTCCCACGTTGAAAGAATTAAAATTAATAATAATGAATCCCCCCCCCTCTCTTAATCATCAATTGTCGATTGCCTGTTGTCAATTGATTCTATCAGCTCCTTCAGTTCCTCCACCGAAATCTCCTCCTCCTTCACCAGCGAAGAGATAACACCGAGGTAGGAATTGTTGAAATACTTGGCAATGACGTTTTTCAACGTGCTCCGGCTATAATCGGCTTCTGTCACCGCAGCATAATATTGGTAGGTATTGCCAAACGTATGATGTGCCAGAAAACCTTTCTCCTCCAATCCGCGTACGATCGTGGAAAGGGTGTTGAAATGCGGCCTCGGCTCATCGTAAAACTCAAGCAGTTGTTTGACGAACAAAGGGCCTTTCGTCCAGAAATAGCCCATGATTTCTTCTTCTCTTGCAGTCAGTCGTTTCATGATATCTTGTTTGTTCGGGGCAAATATAACTAAAAAAAATAGTTTGCAAACTATTTCAATTAGTTTATAAACTATTTTTTTTAGTGGAACAGGAGTTGTAAAAAGTAAAAAATCCTGTCCGAAGTTCGGACAGAACTTCAAGAGTCCTAAAAACGCTGTCCGATCTCCGGATCGCATTTCAAAAACACCAAAAGTCCGGTCCGGGCTTCGGACAAAACCTCGAAAATCCTCAAGATGCCATCCGAGCTTCGGATCATATCACAAGAAGATTTGAAGTCCTTGCCGAAATCCGGAACGTATTTTTCGAGTATTTCAAATCATTTCCGAAATAAATGAGATTATTTGATAGACTGTGAAAATTAATGACTATCTTTCGAATCAATTAATTACAATCAATAATAGAACAACATGAAAAAAATTATCCGGATTCTAAATCTAGACATTCATTCCCTGAATAATGCCGAATACAAAAACTTCATGGAGCGCTTCTTCAAACTGATCCCGCTCAAGGCTGTATCAGGAGAGGGAGACCGCCCCAGTGAACTCCGCCTCTTGGGCGAAGAAGAAAACATGACATCGGATTTCGTAGGGATCAGCGATGAGGACAAGGCGACATTCAATGCCGACATGCTTCTCCTGACAGATGTCGTCAACCAGTCGCGCACGAACGACAACACGGCTCTGCTGCTCAATCTCGACAAGCGTCGCGATCCGTTGGTTTCATTCATCATCAACACGACCTCCATCGGACGTAAAAGTTCGAATCCTGCATATGCACAAGCATGCATCAGCTTGTATAATATCTTGAAACCGTATCGCGGCATACAAAACATTCCGATGCAACAGGAAACCGCACAGATCAAAGGCATGCTCTACGATCTCGACAAACCGGAAAACAAACAGAAGATAACGCTTCTGCATCTCGACGACACCGTCTCCGAGTTGCGTAACGTAAATGACGAATTCGACGCATTGTCCAGCGACAGAACCAACGAACGGGCGATCAATGCAGTCGGGACGGCGAAGGAAATACGCCACCGCCTCAACTCGCAATACGACTATATCACTACCACCATCTTTGCCCACAGCATTGCGGTCCCGTCGGACGAGGCAACGCTTTTCATCACGCAACTCAACCAGCTGATCGATGAAACCCGCACCGCCTACAACCTGCGCAAAGGTATCACCGCATCCAATAAGAACAAAGGGCAGGGCGGCAATGACGAACGTCCGGGCGAACTTTAAGCCCTCTCATCCCTTCTGCAACAGATAACCCATCAAGCACGAACCGACATGGTTTACAACAATAACCCATGTCGATCCGTGCTTATTTTCACCCTTTTCATACGCCTCCGAAGGACTATTTCATGATAAGAATTATTAAAATACTTATTGATAACATTTTTTAATAGGCACTGAACATTTCCCTTTTTCCAAGCTGTTTACCTCCACACCACCTCCCCATCCATCCCTGGAATAACATCGGAGGACAGAGCAATCTCATCCAATTGCAAATCCAAGGGGGACGAAAAATAAAATCGTAATTCTCTATAATAATCAAGCAGAACTTTTGCATCGGAAAAACACCAGCTTCCGCTACACTCCCGCTCCCCTTTGCCGCAATCGCCACTACACACCTCTTCCCCTGCCGCAGAGCTTTTTAAGTTAAGAAACGGATTAATCCGCATTTCCTTCCGGCTCCCGGAGTCGTAAACAAATCAAAACGGCTCTTGGTTATTGAATGCAAAATCGTATCTTTCAGTCACAAATCCCGAACATCTCATTGAAAAGGCGATCAGGTATGGAGGTAAAAACCAATTCATCGGAGTAGGAATCTAGACATTATTATTGCTATAGGGAATTGGAAATTATAAATTCACGCCCTTATTAAATTCTCAAAACCTGCGAATAAATAAGAGCTTTTTTAATGAAATGAATCGGGTTTTTCATATATGTTTTCTATCTTTGTCGTGGTAATTGGACCTTGAAGCGTCAAGGAAACATTATTTTATGATTTATATAAAAAGCGTTTTGGTTTATCCTTAAGTAGAAATCTAGACAATTTCAAGCCATAGAAGGGTCATAAACAAAAATGCTCATGTTTCGATTATATACCCAATGTATATAGCATAAGGGCGTGAGCAAACTGTTGTATAGTACTGCATGGCGGGTTGTCTAGAACCTCTACTTAAGTCCGAACAACAGTCCTCACGCTTTTTCATTTTATAATACGCCCGATTTTGGAGGACTACCGGACAATTTAACAAAAATGCCTATGAATTAATAAGATAATATTTTTTCCCACAATAAGCGATTTTAGTATTATCCCTAAGTAGAAATCTAGACAATTTCAAGCCATCCGGGAGAAGTAGCTAAACAATGAGTTCCTTACGTTTTATCGTATCTGTAAAGCGTGGGCTATGTTTATACTTATCAGGATTAGCGATAGTATTAAAGACAACAGTCCCGCGCTTTTTCATCTTAGACAAATCCACCCGGGGACAGGGTACGGAAAGAAAAACAATAACGATAAAACAACTATTATATGACTACAAAAAGAGCTCTAATCAAGGAATTGGCACAACGGATGGAATGTACGGACGTTGCCGCGAAGAAGTTTCTGAATTCATACATCGAACTAATAACCGAAAAACTTTCAGAAGGTGAAGGGGTGAGCATTCATTATTTTGGCAAACTGGTTCCCCATTACCAAACAGAGCGTCCGGGACGTAACCTTCGTACAGGTGAAGAATGTAAAATACGCGCCCGCACATCAGTAAAATTCAAAGCCAGTGAAATACTGATTCAAAAACTGAATCCTGGAAAATAAAACAAAAAGAGTGCACCGAAATCCGGCGCACTCTTTTTGTTTTATCGTTTCGGGATATCTACCGATGTTTCCTGTTCACCCAATAAGTGGCGGGAGAAATAGTCGACCATACGCCAGTAGAAATATTCGTCCATATCGCCAAAACCGTGGCGTTGCTGCGGAAGGAGCAACATGTCAAAACGCTTTCCGGCACGGATCAGGGCATCTGCCACACGTAGCGTATTGCCCGGATGGACATTGTTGTCGATGTCACCATGTACGAGCATCAAATGACCTTTCAGCCGACTTGCGATCTCTTCGTTCGTCTTGATGTTGTAGACGAAAGTCGTATCACCCTTTTCGCTGACCACTTCCTTCACGCCATGATGCGTCTCGCTCCACCAACGGTTATAGATACGGTTATCATGGTTTCCGGCACACGAGACGGCTGCCTTGAAGAAGTCGGGATATTGCAGTATAGCAGCCGTAGACATGAAACCTCCACCCGAATGGCCGTGGATACCGACACGGTTGATGTCGATGAATGAATAGCGGTTGGCCAGTTGCTCGATAGCCGCTTTCTGATCCGCCAACCCATAATCACGCAAGTTGCCATAGCCGAAGTTATGATACCATTTCGAACGGCTCGGATGTCCGCCCCGGTTTCCGACCGTGATCACAATAAAGCCGGCCTGTGCCAGACGATCCGTGCGCACACTCATACGGCTGAACGGATAAACGGTTGCTTCGACTTGCGGGCCCGGATATACATAATCGATGATCGGATACAGGGCCGTCGAATCGAAATTAAACGGTTTATACATCACACCATAGAGGTCGGTCACGCCATCCGCAGCCTTCACCTTGAAAGGTTCGGGAAACTGGTAACCGGCAGCCAGCAACCCAGAGAAGTCGCTCTCTTCAAGCGTCATCAGCTTGCGGCCGTTACTATCCATCAAATCCGTACGCGGGATAGTGTTCACACGCGAATAATTATTGACCACAAAGGCTGCATTGTCATCCATGCTGACCGTGTGGAAATAGTCGCCCGGAGTGACTTGCTGCAAACCACTTCCATCGAGGCCCACACGATACAGGTGTTCGTAGTAGGGATTCTCATCTTTCTCTTTCCCGTTAGCCAGGAAGTAAACGACACGTTTGGCTTCGTCCACTTTCACGATCTGGTCTACATGCCAGGGGCCGCGTGTGATGCGGTTCTTCAGGTTACCTTCTCCGTCATAGAGGTACAGGTGCGCCCAGCCGTCACGTTCGCTCCACTGGATCAACTCCTTGCCATCACCTACGGCTGCCAACGGGCGGACTTCCTGATAAGTATTCATACGTTCCTCGATAATCGGACAGATCGAATCCTGTCCGACCGTATACGAACAGATGTCGATACGGTGCAGGTCGCGGCTCGAACGAGTAACGAAGAAACGGTTATTGTCGCCCAGCCAGACACTCGCCACCTCTTTCCGATCACGGTCTTTCTGCCTCCACGGCTTACGTGCCAAGCGCAATGTCTGATCTTTGAATGCTGATGTGCGGATTTCCTTATAGCTGTTGTCGTTCATGTCGAACAAGAATAGATGCTGGACAGGCGCTTCTTTCTCACCGGGCATCTGGTATTTATAGGTTTCCAGCGTCGGACGAGGCGAAGCCATAGAGTTGATTACCCACAAGTCTTTCACGGCACGCTCGTCTTCAACCGTCACGGCAAAATAACGGGAATCGGGTGACCAGACAATCCCCCAAACACCTTTCCGCTTGCCGTTGCAAAGCGTGTCGGTGTTCAGCAAGCTATAGGGCTGGCCGAAACCAAAGTCTTTCACACCGAAAGTAGTGAGTTGTATATCCGTAACCGTACTATCCTTATCGTCTTTCTTCAACTTCTCGTAATCCTCGCGGGACATCCGATAGAGGTTCAGGTCTTTTGCATACACGACTGTTTTGCCGTCGGGCGAGAAAGAGGCCCAGTCGGGATATTCCGTTTCTTTCTTCTTTTCTTTGAGCCAAGTCAGCTTACGCGTGGGATAGTCGTAGGAGAAAAAGAATATCTCTTTCTTCGGACCTTTGTCTTTGTCGGTACTGTCTTTTTTAGCCTCTTGCGAAGAGGTGATCTGGAAAGTAAAAGTGCGACCGTCCTCTCCAGCTTCGAGCTTCTGGATGGGTAGTTGCTGGGCAGTGAACGGGTCTTTGACGATCTCGGTTATCTGTGCGGCAATATCGTCGAGGTCAAAAAGCGGACGTTTCGTCTTCGCCACCGGATCGACGACATACCAGACTTTGCCGTTGCCGGTCTTATATTCATACCAGAAACTACTGCCCTTCCGGAACCAGTGCGGATCGACAGATGTGGAGAAAAGCATCGTGTTCAGCTTCTCCTTCGTGAAACGTTCGGCCTGGACGTATCCGGATAGCCGCTCCGCTTCCTGCCCTTTCGCTTCCGTGCCACAAAACATCCCAGCACAAAGCATCACTAATAGTAGTTGTTTTTTCATTTGACGTTGTTTATATATAAGTTGTTATTGCAGATAAATCATCATTTAACCATGAATGATTACATAAATAAAAAGGCTGCATATAAAGTATTGACATTATATACAGCCTCTTTCGTTTGTTTATTTATATTATACCGGAAGAGTACCACCGATCAGGATAACAACCAGCAAAGCCAAAATTGCATACAATTCGGGGAATACGGCCATCACCATAGTAGCACCGAACACATTGTGGCCGGCTCCAACGCCTGCGATACCATTTGCACAAACCTCTGCCTGACGGATAGAAGAGAACAGACCTGCAAAACCCAACACCAGGCCTGCACCGAAGATAGCGGTCGCATTCAACATTGTGATGCTATCAACTAAAAATTTCTGCATCATGAAGTAACCTACAAATCCATACAATCCCTGAGAAGAGGGCAACGCGCTTAATGCGATGTAAGTACCCAGTGCATCGGGATTTTTCTTCATTGCTCCGACAACGGCATTACCCGCAATCGTTACCCCATAACTACTACCGATGAAAGTCAGACCTGTCATCAACGCAATACCCAGATAAGCTAATAAAATTGGTTCCATAATGATAATTGTTTTAATTTATTTTTTTGTTATTGTTTAATTTACTTTTAATAATAGATAAACATACCTCGTTTGCCTATGCTTTCTTAAAAGGCCGGTACTCTTTACCTCCTCCTTCAAATTCGGCATTTTTATAATATTCGACAAAGATAAGACGTAGAGGATGGACAAGCGAACTGATCGTACAAAGCCCGATGTTGATAGCATGGCCGACCAACAGGATCAGCAACATGCATACCGCACGCAGCACGATGTTCATGCCCTCCGTCATATCTACAGCCAACTGGTTGAATACACCCCCCAAAATCGCACCTGTCAAACCGATTGCAAACAACCGGATATACGACAAGGTGTCACCCAGCAATCCGGAAGCCATGTTGTAGGTATTCCAAAGCCCTGTACCGAAATTCAGGAAGATATTCTTTCCCGGCGAATTATACAGGTAAGCTACAACCAAGCCGATAACCGCAATACCGATAAAGACCGTCTTGACGGTTTCGGGCAATTGCAAATTCAGCATCGGCAGCCCGAATGCCAGTGCCAATGCCGTAATAACAAAAACCCAGGCAAAAGGAGCAATACTATATTTGACACCTTTTTGCGCTTTCATCTTAAAAGCGGCAACCGTCTTTCCGAAGATAATCTGAACCAGACCGATAACGATTGAGAAGGTCATCAAATTGTCACTGCTTACAAAGTAGTCTTTCACTTTCGATAATGCCGGAACATCGGCCAATGCGATCCCAAAGAAAGAACCCGTACACGTACCGACGATTATCGCCGCCAAGCCCAAATACTGGAACAAGGTAAGATAAGGTTTGAAGTCCGGATTGACTTTCCGCTTGAAGAACGAGCAAGCCAATAACACTAACAAACCATATCCTCCGTCTCCGAAGCACAGTCCGAAGAAGAGCATGAAGAAGGGAGCAAAAAGAGGTGTCGGGTCGAACTCGGTGTAATTCGGCAAGGAGAACATCTTGGTGATCGGTTCGTACAACCGGTTGAACTTATTATTTTTCAACTTGATCGGAACACGATCCCCATCCTGTATATCCAACTCCTGGAAATAGTAACCTTCTTTTTCAAGGGCGACCTCCATAGCCGGAGCCTCTTCCGTCGGAACAAAACCTTCCAGCAACATCAACTTATCGCCGGCTTCGCGATCCGTCTGCACCAGCGTATTGGAAAGATTGAATTCGTTTTGGATATTCTTTTCCAACTCTACCAATGTATTGTATTGCTCAGCTGCATACTCTTTCAACTGATTGTTCAATACCTTGATATTATCCAGCAATTGTTCCATCGCAAGATGAAGTTTTGCCAATCCCCGGTCGGGCATTTTCGGACGTTCAGCATCGATATCGATTGGCGTTCCCGTCTTGGTGACCGTCACGAAATAGGTAACCGACTGGAAATTATTGACAAGAAAAGCATTGTACTCTTCTCCCCATTTAGGTTCGTATTTGGAAGTCGGGCAACTAAAAAACGTCACGTCGAAGCCAGCCTTTTTCAACCGCCTGATATTTGCATAGCTGAACTCTCCCCAGATATCCATATAAGCGATATCCTTTTCCAGCGAAACTTTCGCTGCCTGTAACTGGGCCTGCTTTTCTTGCATTTCTTCCAGCTTGCCTACCAACTTCAATCCTTCGGCTTTTGTCAGTCCGCGTGCCGGAGCAACAGTCACCTCTTTCGTCTGGGAATTCAAGTTCTTGCAATAGCGGATCGCTGTACTTACCTGTTTCCGTTCGGCCAGCAAAGCCTGTAGTTCCGCATTATCCAGAACAGAATTCGTTTCCTTCACATGCACAACACCCAATTCGCGGAGAGTCGTGAGGAATGCATCATATTCTCTATGATATACCATAAAGGCATACTTGCTCATCTTTACTATCATACTTCAGCCTCCTCTTTTTCTTCTTTCGCTTTACGCTTTTCCTGATTAGCCCGCATGATCTTTTGTGATGACTTGGAGAGACTTTCCTCGTCTTCCATGAATCGTTTCACTTTGCGGATCGCATCTTTATAACCCGGAATCTGTACCTTCTCAAAAAGATTCACTTTCTGAGTGGTTTTCTTCCGCGCATGCTCCAACAACTCCAACTTCATACCCGAAAACTCAGCTTCGATGCCGGTACGCGCCAACTTCTTCAACAGTTCGATACCGTCGGTAAACCAAGCAGGGGCATTGAACAGGCTGTAACGGCCGATCTCGAATTCGATCTCGTCCAACACAGGGACCACTACACCGGCTATCTTTTTGGTAGAAAGAGAAACATCCCGTACCGCAATCAGTTCGGGATTAAACTCGTTCCACAAAGCCATCATGTTTTCATAGCTCTGTATCTCCTGTTCAAGCTGAAGTTCCAATTTCGTCACTTCATCTTTGGTCCGCTTCACTTCGATACGCAGGGCGCTTTCCTTACTTTTGATCGTCGGCAGGGAACGCTCACGCATCTTCAGTTGCTTTTCCAATTGCTGAAGAGAGGTTTTATTATATTGAAACTTTATTGCCATTTTCTATACATTTATGATTTCTGATTCATAACTTATGAGTCGATGATAATTCATAAATTATGAATCAGAATTCTTTTATTTCTTCCAGTATTTGTCGACCAACGCCTGTTTGATGTTCACTTCGGCAGGTTCGAAATACTCACCGAACAAGTCCCATGCCACATCGAGCATTTCGGTCGTATCGAGATTGACATCGATAGCCAATAGCTTTTCGGAATAATCCTTTGCAAAAGCCAACGTACGGTTATCGTAGTCCGTCAGGTCGAAACCGTTCTCCATCTTCGTCTTCGCATTAGCGGCATCGGCATATAGGCGAACGGCGGCATTCATCACCTGCGGATGATCCTCGCGTGTCTTCTTCCCGGTCACCAATTGTTTCAGACGGGACAGACTTCGGAACGGGTCGACGATTACCTTGCCGACATCGCTATCCTTACGGAGGTACAACTGCCCTTCGGTGATGTAACCTGTATTGTCAGGCACAGCATGCGTGATATCACCACCGGACAAAGTCGTCACGGCAATAATCGTGATCGAACCACCGGCAGGGAACTGAACTGCTTTTTCGTAAATCTTAGCCAAATCGGAATACAAGGAACCCGGCATGGAGTCCTTCGACGGGATCTGGTCCATACGGTTGGACACGATAGCCAAAGCATCCGCGTAGTTGGTCATGTCGGTAAGCAACACCAACACTTTTTCGTTCTTCTGCACGGCAAAATATTCGGCCGCACATAAGGCCATATCGGGGATCAGGATACGTTCTACAGAGGGGTCTTCCGTCGTATTGATAAAGCTGACGATACGATCCAGCGCACCGGCATTGCTAAACGTATTCTTAAAGAACAAATAGTCGTCATTCGTCATCCCCATACCGCCTAGGATAATCTTATCGGACTGGGCACGCAAGGCAACCATTGCCATTACCTGGTTGAACGGCTGGTCGGGGTCAGCAAAAAACGGGATCTTCTGTCCAGTTACCAACGTATTGTTCAAGTCGATACCGGCAATACCCGTAGCGATCAGTTCGGAAGGTTGCTGACGACGAACCGGATTCACAGACGGACCGCCGATTTCAACATCTTTGCCTTCGGGAACAGGACCGCCATCGATCGGATCACCATACGCGTTAAAGAAACGGCCGGCCAACTGGTCCCCGACTTTCAACGAAGGCGCTTTTCCCATGAACACGACTTCGGCATTCGTACGGATACCTTCCGTACCGGAAAAGACCTGCAAGGTCACTTCATCGCCGATAATCTTTACCACCTGAGCCAGCTTGCCGTCGACAGAGGCCAACTCGTCATACCCTACTCCCGTCGCTTTCAGCGAACAGGTAGCTTTTGTAATCTGGGTAATCTTTGTATATATCTTTTGAAATGCTTTTGTTGCCATACACTCTATTATTTATCTTCGCGCTCTGCAATCAGTGCGTCAAGTTGGTCGTTAAACTTCTTGAACTGTTCGCTCTCATATTCGGAATAGTTCATCTGCTTAAAGATGTTGATCATCTTCTTAAAGTATTCCATTACTTCGAGGAAAGTGTTGAACTTGAACTCGGCATGACAAATCTTCACAACCTTGTTCAGCATAAACTCCTGACGCGCAAGAGGGGTTACCGCGTCGATCGCATCGAATGCATCCTGTTGCAGGATCACGAAGTCGATCAGTTCCGATTTCCAGAAAATCACGTGATATTCTACAGGTACGCCGTCGTCACCGAGGATATTGATCTGTTCGGAAATTTCCTTACCGCGCAACATACGAGTCTTGATCTCGTTCACCTTGTCGATCCAGGTCGGAGAGATATGACCCGCAATATATTCCTGGAATTCGGGATATTCCAGATACTTGGAATAACTGTCGATCGGATTCACGGCCGGATAACGTTTACGGTCGGCACGCTCCTGTTCCAAAGCATAGAAACAACGGGCCACTTTCTTCGTATTTTCCGTCACAGGCTCTTTCAGGTTACCACCGGCAGGCGATACCGTACCGATGAAAGTTACGGAACCCGTTTCACCATTATTCAAATGTACATAGCCGGCACGTGCATAGAAGTTAGCCACGATTGCAGACAAGTCCATCGGAAACGCGTCCGGTCCGGGAAGTTCTTCCAAGCGGTTGGACATCTCGCGCAAAGCCTGTGCCCAACGGGAAGTCGAGTCAGCCATTAAAAGCACCTTCAATCCCATGCTCCTGTAATACTCGGCGATCGTCATAGCCGTATATACGGATGCTTCACGGGCAGCCACAGGCATGTTTGACGTATTCGCGATAATGATGGTACGCTCCATCAACTTACGGCCCGTATGCGGGTCGATCAGTTCCGGGAACTCGGTAAAGATTTCCACTACCTCGTTCGCACGCTCGCCGCAGGCGGCAATGATTACGATATCTGCCTCAGCCTGTTTGGAGATAGCGTGCTGAAGCACGGTCTTTCCGGTTCCGAACGGTCCGGGGATAAATCCTGTACCACCTTCTACGATCGGATTTACCGTATCGATCGTACGGACACCCGTTTCGAGCAACTTATAAGGACGTGGTTTTTCTTTGTAACAGGTGATGGCACGTTTTACCGGCCAGCGTTGTATCATCGTCACCTCCACATCTTTGCCGGTTTCGTCCGTCAAGACGGCTATCACCTCTCCTATTGTATATTGTCCTGCTTCTTTCAGGCTCTTGACCGTATATTCTCCTTTGAAGGTAAAAGGAACCATGATCTTGTGAGGCTGGAAATTTTCGTCCACTTCACCCAACCAGCCACCAGCAGCCACCTTGTCACCCACTTTGGCAAGAGGTTTGAAATCCCACAACTTATCATTGTCCAACGGGAACGTATATTCTCCACGCCTGAGGAAAACGCCTTCCATCTTATCGAGGTCATTCTGCAAACCATCGTAGTTGCGTGACAACATACCCGGTCCCAACGTTACCTCCAACATATGTCCTTCAAACTCGGCTTCGTCACCCACCCGCATACCGCGAGTGCTCTCAAATACCTGTACAAAAGCATTCTTGCCTATTACCTTAATAACTTCCGCCATCAGCTTCACGCCTCCTACGGAAATGTAACAGATCTCATTTTGGGAAACCGGTCCATCCACCTCTACGGTAACAAGGTTGGAGACGATCCCTTTTACAATTCCTTTCGTAGCCATAACGTTTAATTAATTAAGAATTAAGAATTAAAAAATCAAGATTGTGCGTCGAACTCAATCCTTGAAAATTCCTTACTCCTTTATCCTTAACTCTTTTATTTTTTAATTTTTAATTCTTCATTTTTAATTTTCCAAATTCTTCCAGGGCATGCTCGCTGCCTTTCTTCATCGCTCCGACGATCTCACGGAAAGTCTTTTCACCGGTCGCCTTATCCAGCATCACCCAGCGTTCGATCATTTCCAACTTCAGCAGATAAGCAAATACACTCTCTATATCGAAAGGCTTAAAGAATGTATGTTCTTCGAGCCATTCCCACTTCAAAAGGTCCACTTTCTTCTCGCGAACCATCAAATCCGTTTCCTCAGCAATACGCCAGAGATCAGGCAAATAATCCACCGTGTCTCCCAACCCGAAATCACGGGCATTGGATGTACGAAGCGCCTGGGCTACTTCATTATCTCCGACGATATACCCGGCTTTATCGAAACCATGTTTACGGCAGGTAATAGCGGTCAACATATTGTTGATATTCAAGTTTAAGCAGAACCAATCGCTGACGAACTTATTCGCATTTTTCATGGCATACGCATAATAGAGGGCTGCCAGACGGTCTTCCCAGGGAATTTCCTGTTTGTTTTCTTTGCCTTGTGCTTCAAGATAAAGCTTGAAAAACTCTTTGAAATAAGGAGGTATCCGGTCATTCTTGGGTGGCTTTTCTTCTTCCTTCAACGCTTTGTAAAGAGCATCAAACTCATCATACGTTATACGTCCCCGTGGATCCGGATCACGATCCGGTTGTTTGGCATGAGCAATCAGGTTCTTATTGTCGAATTTGAGAAAGAACAGATCGATCAACTTCTTATCGGCCTTCGTCAGTATACCGTCCAATTCCTGTCTGAATTGACTGATGGAATAGGTCAATTTACTATCATCGAGCGCAATATTGGGGAGTCCTGCGATTAAGCAATAATATTTACCCATATCAGAACAGCATTTCTACCAATCCTGGACGAAGGAATTCCTTGAAGAAAGCAACAAACTCGTCTTCTCCGAAACTTACTTTATACGAACCGTCAGCCGGGACGATTGTGAAAGAAGCATCATGGCCGCTCACTTTTTCAATCTTCACACCTCCGTCCAAGAGGCTTTTGGCATTGGCTTCAAAATATTTGGTGAGAGCATCGGCATCGGCCGTCCGGATCGTAATCGCCTCCTTCACAACCCATTCCTTTGCCATTTCTAAAATCACTTTCTGCATAAATGCAGTATCAGAAACGATCGCTTTCACATTGGAGGAAGTAATTTTTCCCGTAATGAGATTTACCACTTCGCTCTTCAGTGCTTCTACAGATTGGGTAGCAAACAGCTTCAACTCGGCTTCCGTATTCTTTTTCAACTCGGCGGCCTGCTTTTCAGCCTGTGCCACAATACGCTTTGCTTCTGCTTCTGCCTCAGTCAAAATAGCCTGTTTCTGAGCATTTGCATCGGCAATGATTCGCCCTGCTTCTTCGTTGCCTTTCTCTACACCTTCTTTGTAGATTTTGTCGGTCAGTTCCTGAATCTTTGTATCCATTTCTATATATTTTTTTAAGTTGTTCCCACGTAAGTATTAAACGCCTACAAAGTTATTCTTTTCTTTGAATTAGCATTCAGTCTATCCTAAAAATTTGCGATTATACAATTTTTCACACCACTGGTTAGTCGGGATGGTCGCCACCAGCTTGTGATAGATAACAGATAAAATACCCTTTTCGCAAAACTTTTCCAAGTTTGAATTAAAAAATATCAGAACCAGACCATATCTATCATATTTATATATTTTGAAAAACTACTGTCATACTATCACTAATCGCCTTTTATCAATTGAATATCAAAGGACAAAAGCAATGATAGTAGGTATGATGGATGCCTTTTCCATCTATCATACTGTCATTAACTGCCTGTCCGATATTTTTCTTCACATGACTTATTTTCAATAACATAATAAGATAAACCCATTGACACCCGGGTCTCGATATCATTCACACTCGGGTGTCAAGACCGTTCACATCCGGGTGTCAAAAGCCTGTAAACGGGAATCTTCGGCACTTTTTCTGCCTGTTTGAAGCAAAATAAGTCACGTGTTTCATGAAAAAAGACGGCATCTCCTACAGAAAAACATCAATACAACTCTCAAAACCAACAAATGCTAAATTCAAACAGGCTCTTAGCGGCAAGCATAGCAAGTAATATTTTTTAACGTTCCAAATCTATTCAAAACAGTCTTTTTTCTATCGAAATGACAATTCGCATTCTATCTTTGCGTCACAATTTTTTATCATTCATTGTAAATCCAAAATATATGTTTTCCATCGAAAAAGCAACCCTTGCCGATTGTCCCCTTATCCAGACTCTGGCATCCAATATCTGGGAACCGACCTATGGTTCCATCCTCTCCCGCGAACAACTCGACTATATGTTCGAGATGATGTACAGTAATGAAAGCCTTCAAAAGCAAATGAGCGAACTTCATCACCAGTTCTTCATCATCTATGCCGACGGTGTCCCTTCCGGCTACTTGTCTATCGAGACCGTAGAAAAGGATTTATATGAATTCCAAAAAATATACTCTTTGCCTTCCCTACATGGTTCGGGAATCGGGCGTTTCATTATCGAACAGGGAATAGCCTACCTGAAAACGATCCATCCGAGCCCCTTTACGATAGAACTGAACGTAAACCGCCACAACCCAGCCGTAGGTTTCTATAAACATATGGGATTTCACGAACATGCAACCCGTGATTTCCATATCGGGAACGGCTATTACATGAACGATTACATAATGAGAATGGAGGTAAAGGAATGAACGTACGCCTAAAACCGATCATGTTTGTCGGGACTTGTTCCGATGCAGGCAAAAGCGTTATCAATGCAGCTTTCTGCCGTATATTCAAGCAAGACGGATATCATCCGGCACCATTCAAGGCGCAAAATATGTCACTCAACTCCTACTCCACTCCCGAAGGAGGAGAAATGGGACGTGCACAGGTGGTACAGGCCGAAGCCTGCGGGATCGCCCCGCATACGGATATGAACCCGGTGTTGCTGAAACCGACGAATGATAAAAGCTCCCAAGTCGTCTTGAACGGCCGGCCGGTCGGAAACATGTCGGCACAGGATTATTTCGGTATGCAAAACCAAAAAGAGGTATTATTCAAAGAAGCGATTGAAGCCTTCCATCGCCTGGAAAGTCGCTATAGCCCGATCGTCCTGGAAGGGGCCGGTAGCATTTCCGAACTAAACCTGCGCGACCGAGACATCACCAATATGCGGATGGCCGAGCAGGCAGGAGCGGCCACCTTTTTGGTTGCCGACATAGACAGAGGCGGCGTTTTCGGATCTGTTTACGGAACAATCGCCCTTCTGAAGCCGGAAGAAAGAGTTTTGATGAAAGGGATCATTATCAATAAATTCAGGGGAGATGCATCTCTTTTTGACGATGGCAGGAAGATTATCGAGGACTTGACCGGTGTGCCGGTAGTAGGTGTGATTCCTTGGTTTCGCGATATCAAAATCGAAGAAGAAGATTCGGTCGCCCTCGATATGAAACACAATACTTACCGGGACGGAAAAATCAACGTGGCGATCATCTTGCTGAAACGAATGTCTAATTTCACCGACTTCGACGTATTGGATATGGACCCTCGCTTCAATGCCTATTATACGAACAATATCGACGAGATAGAAAAAGCAGATATCATCCTGCTTCCCGGCTCTAAAAATACACTTTCGGATCTTCAAAGCCTGCGAGCGTGCGGTATAGCCGATGCAATTATCCGTGCCCATAAAAACGGGAAAAAAGTTATCGGCATCTGTGGAGGGTATCAAATGATGGGAGCACGCCTCGAGGACCCGAAAGCCATCGAAGGAAACCTGCCCGCCGTTCCCGGACTGGGCCTGCTACCGCAATGTACGATCATCGAACCGGAAAAAATAACTCGCCAAAGCACCTTTGCCTTTCTGCCTGGGCTATGCAAGGACGGTTCCTGTAAAAGCGGTTCGCGAACCATCTCCTACGGCTGTCGCGGCTACGAGATACACATGGGACGAACAACTCTGCTTGGCGACGCTCCAGAAAATCCGGTGGCCGTCCTCAACGACGGACGGACGGACGGTTATTATCTGGATAACACATGCTGGGGCAGCTATATGCACGGAATACTGGATAACCCGGAAGTCCTGGACAACCTGGCCGAAGGATTTGATAAAGAAACAACAGACCACCCTTTCGACTATGCAGCATTCAAAGAAGAACAATACGACAAGTTGGCGAATTTAGTCAGGAAACATGTCGATATGGATTATATCTATCGGCAACTGGTTTGACAATTGTCAATTATTTCAACCGGTCCACCCTGGCAACGTCATCTAGTTTGACACAGACTGTAGCCCCTAATTGTTCAAGGTAAAGAACTAAATGATTCTTTTTAATCTTCTTTACTTTTCCGGAAACATGTTTCATGGCTCCGCAAAGGATCTCGACCTCTTCGCCGGGGCATAAAGCATGTTCGGATGCTTGGTCGAGAAAATCCTGAATGGCATCGATCTCCTTCTGGCGGACAACGGCCGGTTTTCCATTGTAATAGACGATACGGGCCACGCCATACACTCGGGTCAGATTTCTTAACTCCGGGTCGGTACACCGTACAAACAGATAAGAGTTAAATAATGGCAACTCCACGATTTTGACACGGTCAGACCAGACCCTGGGCGCACGATGAAGCGGAAGCCAGCACTCGACTCCAAGCGCATTGATCCGGTCCCTCACCTGCTTTTCCGCCCTGGGAGCGGTATACAACACATACCAACTTGTCTTATCGGCGTTTATCTTAAGTTCTTTTTTCTCCATAACGTACACAAATATACGACTATTTTTCATACATGGAATGGCCCATATTCAATAAACCTTTATCCATTTCCGAACGAGCCGGATTAATCTTGTTATTTTCCCTGAATATCAATAATTATCTCTGTACGAACAAATATACACACTATTCAAGAGAAGACTTATCTGAATTTCTTTGATGCTGAACGTATGTATATCGACATCAATATATTTCAAAAGCCGAATATTCCGGAAGACAATCAGTAGGACCATCATCGAGAGTTTGAACGGGGCAATCGGGGTCGACTCTGTAAAAGGTTCCGGTTCTACTTTCTGGTTCACACTACCACTCGAATAAAAACGCGGTGTGCAAAACAGCCTTGTTCCCGTACTCCACATAGGATCACATAAAAACAGACCATATAAATATCTGATTGATAAGACCTGTTCTTTTGCACCCCCCTGTAGGAGCGGAGACAAGTACATTTTGACACACCGCTTTTCATTACTTCTGCATCGGACCCACCGATGGCGGAGGATTTCCAATCCCCCATTTCTTATTTGCTTTCGGTCCCATCTTCAGAGACAGGACACCGCCGGCGGTAATCCGACTATGGTCAAACCAAGGCCCACTCAACTCTTCGCCGTTCAACGTAGCCGATTGCACATATTTATTATCATGGGAAGCGCCATCAGCCACGATCTCGAACACATTGCCACCTCCGAGGTCGATCTTCACATCCGAAAAGACCGGACTGCCGATATTGTAAGTCGGAGATCCTGGTGTCACCGGATAAAATCCCATCATGCTAAACACCACAAAGGCAGACATGCCTCCCCCGTCCTCATCACCTGGAACTCCCATCAGGTCGTTACGGAACCATTGGTCAAGCAGGACACGGATGCGTTTCTGCGTCTTCCAGGGTTGTCCGGCATAATTATACAGATACGGGATATGCAGGCTCGGTTCATTTGCCATCGAGAACATTCCGACATTGCCGGTATGATCAGGCAAAAACGAGTAGAATTGCCACTTGGACATTCCTAAAGGAGTATCAAACATCGAATCGAGAGCAGCCGTAAAGACCTCGTTTCCTCCGATAAGCGAAACCAAGTCGCCGATATTGTGTTGTACATCCCAACGATAAATATAACCATTATTTTCATCATAATAATCGCGAGCACCCAAACCACCAGAATACCGATAATCCACACCTTCGATAAACTTACCGTCCTTATCCTTCGGATGGAAGAAACGGGTTTCCGGATTAAAGAGATTCCGGTAGTTATAAGACCGGGCAAGGAAATATTCCGCATCCTCTTTCTTCCCCAGTTCGGCCGCGATCTGAGAAAGACACCATTCGTCATAAGCCGTTCCTAAGGTAACGGCAACCGGTTGGCGCTTTTCCCACGGAGAGACATCAGCCACCGTTTCTTTTTCACCCGGTTTCAAAGCTGGAATATAGCCATGTTCCTTATAAAATTCATCCAACCATCCGGAAGGAGCCGCCGACCAGGGGATCAACGTTTTCTCTTCGATACCCTTACGGGCTGCTTCATATGCTTTTTCAAGATCGAAACCGCGAACACCTTTCCGCCAAGCATCGATAACAGTGGCAACGGCATGGTTGGAGTTCATACGGCGGGAGTCGCCGGTCACTTCAGGGAATGTCGGCATCCAGTTCGTCCCCATTTGCTGGGCCATCAAGAGATAAGAGTTGATAATATCGGTCTCACGTTCTTTATCGATCAGGATACGAAGCGGATGGGTAGCACGATAGGTATCCCAAATCCAGTCGTCGGTATAGAACGAACGGCCACCGTCTTCATGTATCTTGCCATCAAAAGCACTATAGTATTTACCGTCTTCGCTCAGATTCACCGGACGTTCATAACAACGGTATAAGGAAGTATAGAAAACGGTCTTGTCGTTTTCACTTCCTCCACTTACCTGTATCTTGCCTAAAGCATCGTTCCATTCGTTTCGTCCGATCCGGGCGATTGCACTTACATCATATGAGTTGATCTCACGTTCCAGGTTCTTCCGGGCTTGTTCTGTGCTAATAAAAGAGATTCCATAGCGCACACCGATCTCTTTCTGACCGGAGAAAGCCAATGTCAAGGCGGCATCTTTTCCCTCTACGGACGATTTACCATACTTCACGGTTCCACTGGCCAGGACACCGGATTTCTCCGGTGTCTTGTCTGTTTCGGCATATAAATAGACCTTTGTTTTCTTATCTACATATTGAAAACCACTGACAGTGTTTCCATCACATTTCAACTCTCCATTCCGGCTATTGAACACCAGATAAGCCGGTCCGTCTTTCTCGAACGTAAGGCTATAAACCGCGCTCTGGTGAGATGGAGCATAATCGACCTCGATATTCGCCTCATCCAAATATACCTGATATCGATACGGGACAATCTTTTCCCGATCGTAACTATACTGGATAACAGGTTTCAGACCCGCCTCATCACCCTGATAAGGACTCAGGTTGAAAGCCGAACTACCTCGATGGCTTGTCACGATGAGAGGCAACCCACCCAACCGGTCTCCCGTAAAATCACCACGTTCGGGATAGACACGCAACATACTGTTAGGCAGATGGACGGTCGGATAAGTCGGCACCAACAGATGGCTGATGTTCCCCATATAAGGGTTAACATATTCTACCGGTTCTTTCGGCAGGTTATCGGCGATCAACCGTTTTCCTTTGACATAATACCTATCGGCAAACATCATGATGGCAACTCCGATCACGACGCCCAATAAAAATTTTCCTGTTTTCTTTAGTATCTCCATTGTTTATTTCTTTTGTTTTTCATTTACTGAAAATGAATATGGAAAATCTTCCGGACTCACTCCTCTGTTCATATTCGGCTCATCTCCCATTTTGATATCCAAGACACCGCCTTTCAGCAGTTCGAAATGTTCCAGATAGTTTTTCGTATAATTCTTTCCGTTAAAAGACATAGACTCGATATAGATATTCTTGTCGCTGTTCTCCGGTGCATTGACAACCAAGCTCTTTCCATTTTCAAAATGCAAAGTGGCTTTCTTAAACAAAGGTGCGCCCAATACATATTGTGTCGTTCCGGGAGCAACCGGATAAAAGCCAAGAGCAGAGAATACATACCAGGCGGAAGTCTGTCCGTTATCTTCGTCACCACAATAGCCATCCGGTGTCGGAGTGTACATACGGTCCATCACCTGACGTAGCCAATATTGGGCTTTCCAAGGCTCACCGGCATAATTGTACAGATAAATCATATGCTGGATCGGTTGGTTGCCATGTGCATAGTTTCCCATATTCATAATCTGCATTTCACGAATCTCATGGATAACCTGTCCATAATAACTATCATCAAATACGGGAGGAACAGCAAATACGGAATCCAGCATAGTGATGAATTCTTTTCGTCCCCCCATCAAATCGATCAATCCCTGCGGATCGTGAAAAACCGACCATGTATAATGCCAGCTATTCCCTTCTGTAAAAGCATCTCCCCATTTCAACGGCGAGAAAGGAGTCATGAAGTTGCCGTCCTTATTCTTTCCGCGCATCAATTTGGTCTCCTTATCAAACAAGTTTTTATAGTTCATTGCACGTTTGGCATACAAATCCAGTTCTTTTTTGGGACGTCCCAGATCTTTTGCAATCTGGTAGATACACCAATCATTATAGGCATATTCCAACGTACGAGCAGCATTCTCGTTAATCTTTACATCATAAGGCACATAGCCCAATTTGTTGTAATATTCATGTCCTAAGCGGCCGGTGGAAGAAACCGTCGGATGTACATTTTCCGTTCCGTGGATCAAACCTTTGTACAATGTTTCGAGATCATCCACCTTTATACCTTTGACGTAAGCATCCACCAAAACCGAAGCGGAATTGTTGCCCACCATACAACCACGATGTCCGGGACTTGCCCATTCGGGGAAGAAACCGCTTTCCTTATAAGCATTGATCAAACCTTCCTGCATTTCTTTCGACATGGTCGGGTACATCAGGTTCAGGAACGGGAACAGACTACGGAAAGTATCCCAGAAACCAGTATCCGTAAACATATAGCCCGGTAATACTTCTCCATTATAAGGACTATAATGTACAACTTTCCCTAAGGCGTCTATTTCATAAAACTTACGGGGAAACAGAAGCGAACGGTACATGCAGGAATAGAACGTCCGATACTGGTCCAGAGTGCCACCTTCCACTTCGATCTTACTCAACTCCTTATTCCAAACATCTTTGCCTTTTTGTACCAATGTGTCAAAATTGTCAGAACCCAACTCTTTCAGATTGAGCGAAGCTTGTTCGAAACTGATAAACGAAGAAGCGACCTTTGCATGTACAATCTCGCCTTTCGTCGTCTTAAAACCGATAACGGCACCGACATGGTCGGATTGTTGCTCACGAACACCTTCCTTCAAAGTTGCATCGGCAAAAGTTGCTTCATAAGTGAAAGGTTTATCAAATTCGATAACGAAATAGTTTTTGAAATTATCCGGTACACCACCGCTATTCTTGGTCGTATAACCGATAACCTTGTTTTCTTCAGGGATCACTTTGATATAGGAACCTTTGTCAAACGCATCCACTACGACATAGGAATGTTCGTTTTCCGGGAAAGTGAAACGAAACATGGCAGCACGATCAGTCGGTGTCAGTTCGGTTTTCACATCATGCTCTGCCAGATAGACTTCATAGTAGTACGGTTTTGCTATCTCACTCTTATGAGAGAACCAACTGGCCCGTCTATCCTGATCAAATTCAGGAATACCGACAACCGGCATGATGGCAAACTGCCCGTAATCATTGATCCAGGGACTTGGCTGATGGGTTTGTTTAAAGCCACGTATCTTATTGGCGGTATAGGTATACCCCCATCCATCCCCCATCTTACCGGTTTGCGGGGTCCAAAAATTCATACCCCAAGGACGTGCTATAGCCGGATAGGTGTTACCGGTTGATAGCTCAAACGACGATTGCGTCCCCATTAAAGGATTAACAAACTCTACCGGGTCAAAAGCACCGTCTGACGCAACGGCAGACCTTCCCAGGCAGGTTAGCATAGCAATAAGAGCAAAAGCCCATATACTTTTTTTCTTCATTTTTATTTATACGATTAATATTCTACTTACAAAGATAAGTCAAACAACTCCTTAAGTAAAAGCAAGTAATGTGGATTTTTCTCAAAAATCAATAAAAAGGGAGGTTACCCATCTATGAACAACCGCCCTTCTGATCAAAACTGCTTTTTAATGAGTCCTGATATCAACTCTATAGTTTGAACTTATACAGTTGCGCCATCACCTTCTGGTATTCATTCTGCAACTGCATATGATTCTGCATACTCTGATAGAGCGTGGTGACGTCTACAAAATATTCGATCATCGAGATTTGTCCCGCTTGGATCGCCTTATTCAACAACGCCAGGTTATTCTGGCTCTCCAGCACTTCGCCATACTCGTCGATGGAAGTCTTCAAGGCTACCGACTGGTTATAGAGTTGGAGCAATTCATTCTCTACCGCCGTCATCGTGCTTTCCAGTTGCAAATCGGTGTAAAGGTTCTGTGCTTTCGCCTGTTTCACATTGTTGCGGTTTGAGAAAAGAGGAATACTGATGCCGACCAAAAAGCCATTGAAACGTTCGCCACCCGAAGATGGGTTCATACGGTAACCCAACTCAAACGAAGGCAGCCCCATCGTCTTGTTGACACTGATTTGTCTCGATGATACGGCCTTCGCACTTTGCAAAGACAACAGACGCCGATCATTCTCCAAGATTTCCTGGCGCAGGTCGGCAAACGAGAGCGGAAGCTCCACAACCTCGTAAGCCGTATCAGTCAACTGAATAGAAATCCCCCCGTTCAGCATTTCTAGTTCCCGCTGTTTATTCACACGGGCCGCTTCGTTCATGCGTACCTCGTTACGGACGTTCAAAAGTTCAAGTTCGATCTTGTTCGTTTCCAAAATATTGGCATCACCCTGTTCCAAGCGTTGCTGATAGAGTGCGGCAAGCTGTTCGGCGCTTTTCCGACGGATATCCAGCAGGTTCTTTTGCTGATTCAGAAAGATCAAGTCCAGGCAAGCTTCTTTGGCTTGCAACAAAATCTGCTGGCGCACTTCTTCGCCCTGTCGGTCGTAGTTTTCGCCCTTCTGCTTGGAGAGCTTGTTCCGTTGCATATATAAAGACGGGAAGTCAAATGATTGCGAAGCGACTAATTCACCGGTGAATCCCATTCCCTCTTTGTTTCCATACAAATGGGAATAAGTAACGGTAGGATCAGGCAGGTTGTTGTCCAGTTTGGCTTCCAACTTTTGTGCCGTCACCATCTGACGGTTTGCCTGCAATTCCTTGTTATTGGTCTCTACACTCCGGAGCACTTCCTCGATGGAAGTTTGCGCCCCGGCCACCAATGCAGAAGAAAGCAATGCTATTGTTAATATGAATCGTTTCATTCTTTATCTTCTTTATTCATTAATAAATAAACAATCGGGATGATGAAGCCGTTCAGGAAAGTGGATGTCAGCAGACCTCCTAAGATAACGGTCGCCATCGGACTTTGTATCTCGTTGCCTGGCAAATCGCCGTTCAGCGCAAGCGGGATTAACGCGAGAGCCGAACTGAGCGCCGTCATCAGGATAGGATTCAAACGGTCCATAGAACCTTGCAGGACGGCTTGTTTCAACGGTACATTCTCTACAGTCCGAAGATGCGTGTAATGGCTGATCAGCAACATACCGTTACGAGTGGCAATACCGAACAGGGAAATGAAACCGATAATAGCCGGAATACTCACCTCGCCGGAAGTCAGCTTCAAGATAAACACGCCCCCGATCAACGCCAACGGTAGGTTCAACAGAATAACCCCGCTCTCTTTCGCATTCTTAAACTCATTATAGAGCAACAGGAAGATCACCAACAGAGACATCAACGAAGTAAGCAGTAACGTACGGCTGGCAGCCTGTTCACTCTCGAACTGCCCGCCATATTCGATATGATAGCCTTCAGGCAACTGGATGGAAGCATCTATCTTCTGCTGTATCTCATTGACGATGCTGCGGAGGTCGCGCTCGGAAACATTACCACTGATCACGATCTTACGCTGCACATTCTCGCGATTGATCGTGTTCGGACCTGTCACGGAACGGATTTCGGCGACATAGCTCAACGGGACTTTCTTACCACCCGCATCGATCATCAGATTACGGATATCCTCCATTGTGGCACGGCTTTCATCCGAAGTCTTTACCGTCAGGTCAAATGTCTTGCCATTGTCATACACCTGGCTGACAGCTTCGCCCCCCAGCATGACATTGACATACTCCTCAAACTCCGGCAACGTGATGCCATATTGTGCCATCAACTCACGCTTCGGTGTAATGGTAAGCTGCGGACGCTCGATCTGTTGTTCCACTTTCAAGTCCACCAGACCGGGGATTCCTTGTATAGCCTCCTTGATCTGGTTACCGACCGTAAACATCAGATTCAAGTCCGTACCGAACAATTTGATTGCGATATTCGCCTCCGTACCGGAGAGCATGGCGTCGATACGATGAGAAATAGGCTGTCCTATTTCGATGTTAGCTCCACTGATGGTAGACAATTTCTCACGGACATCATTCATAACCGCATCGCGGCTACGGTCTTTCAAGACAAACGGAGCTTCGATTTCCGATACGTTTACCCCTAAAGCATGCTCGTCAAGCTCGGCACGTCCGGTCTTGCGGGCAACAGTCTGGATTTCGGGAACCTGCATCAGCAATTCTTCTGCCCGTCGTCCCATCTCATCCGATTCTTCGAGGGAAATGCCCGGAAGAGAGCTTACATTGATCGTAAACGAACCTTCGTTAAATGGCGGCAGGAAGCTACGTCCCAGCGTAAAGAACATTCCCAATGCAACAAGAAACAGGCCAATCGTACACCCTAACACCATATTTTTATGTGCCAATGCTCCATTCAAGGCTTTGCCATACAATTCTTTCAACTTGCGGGCCACCCATGCCTCCTTCTCTACTTTCTTGTCTGTAGACTTCCGGTTCAACAGGTAGCTGCACAACACGGGGGTCAATGTCAACGCCACGACCGTAGAGGCAAACAGCGCAACAATAAAGGCGATCCCCAGCGGCACCAGCATACGCCCTTCCATCCCGCTCAGGAAGAAAAGGGGCACGAAGCTGACCACAATAATGAGCGTCGAATTCAAAATCGGCATACGTACTTCGCGAGATGCATCGAACACGACTTCCAAAATGGAACGTTGCTGATCGGAAGGCAACAAATGATTTTCCCGTATCCGTTTATATACATTCTCCACATCAACAATCGCATCATCGACCAACGAACCGATAGCAATCGCCATTCCTCCCAAACTCATGGTATTAATAGTCAATCCCATATAATGCAATGTCAGTATGGAAACTAACAAGGAAAGAGGCAAGGCAACCAGCGAAATCACCGTTGTACGGATATTCATCAGGAACAGGAACAGAACAATAACAACAAAGAAACTGCCTTCGAACAGACTGTTCTTCACATTATCAATAGAGCTGTCAATAAAGCGGCTCTGACGGAATATGTCGGTCGAAACGTGCACATCAGCAGGCAGGTTCTTCTGCAAGTCCGCCATAATCGCGTCTAACTTTTCCGTCAAGTCGATCGTACTGGTGTTCGGCTGTTTCGTGACCGTAATCAACACGGCAGGTTTCGCCCGTTCGGAAGCAGTTCCAAGCTTCGGACTCTTGCTGCCAATCTTCACTGTTGCGATATTTTCCAATAAAACGGGGAAATCTCCGACAATCTTGACAACTCCCTTTCCGATCTCCTCGGCATTCGCAGTAGAAAGAACACCCCTGATGATGTATTCATTATCATATTCATAAAGGACACCACCATTGGCATTCCGGTTCATGTTGCGGGTAACGGCCAGTACTTCACCCAAGCTTACACCGTAGTGCTTCATGCGGGTGGGATCAAGCAATATCTGGTACTCCTTGATATCGCCACCAATCACGGCAACCTGTGCCACTCCTCCCGTCGAGAGTAATCGCGGACGGATGGTCCAGTCGGCAATCGTACGCAAGTCCATTTGGGTTGTAGGGGCGATTCGTGAACCACTCTTACTATCATCAACCGTCAGCCCGATAATCATCATTTCCCCTAAAATGGAAGACTGCGGGCCCAGCGTCGGTTTCCCGACATTCTCCGGCAGGCTCTCACTGACGACAGCCAACTTTTCGGAAACGATCTGACGGGCCCGGTAAATATCCGTTCCCCAATCGAATTCAACCCACACGACAGAAAAACCTGTCGTAGAAGACGAACGGACACGGCGCACATCCATCGCACCATTCACAGCCGTCTCTACCGGAAAAGTAACCAGACGTTCTACCTCTTCTGGCGCCATACCGTTTGCCTCCGTCATAATGACAACGGTCGGCGCATTCAAATCCGGGAACACATCCACATCTGTATGGAAAGCGGTATACGTACCGGCAATCATCAGCAGCAAGGAACAGATCAATACAACCAACCTGTTATGCAGCGAGTAATATATTATCTTATTCAGCATAATCTTTTTTAATTGTCAATTCATTAATGATTATGTGTATGTGCGGGAATTGCATTAGAAGCAGAAGCCAGCTTGATCTGGTAAGCACCGACCGTCACAACTTCGTCACCTGCATTCAGGCCGCTCAATATCTGGACTTCGGAGCCGTTGTCGGCACCTAATGTCACAGGAACCTTTTTATAGGCTTCTTCATGCACGCGAACAAAGACTGAATAAACACCCTGCTCCTCGATAAGGGCGGAAACAGGGACACTGATAACATTCTGCATCGGAGCCGTAAGCAGATAGATCTCGACAAACGAGCCGGGAATAATAACTCCCTTATTATCAAACTCGAATGTAACCGAAACATAAAAAGAGTTAGTATCGGAGGCCTTGCCATAAGAAAGCAGATGTCCACGCAGATCGGACAATTTATAAGTCACGTTATCGTACGGCGTACGGAAATTAGCGGACTGTATAGATGGCAAGTAGTTGTAATATTTCTCTGAAACCTCCGCACGCAACACCAGGCGGCTATTCTGCGAAATCGTGGCCAACGGCTGGCCTACCGTCACATAATCACCCTCTTTCACTTGCAAGTTTTTCAGATAACCGTTTATTGGCGAAACAACCGACACACCGTTAGCAGTCTGTTTTCCTGCTACCGCTTCCCAAGCCACCTTCGCATTCTCGTAATTCAGACGTGCCTGTTCAAAATCTTTGGCAGAAACGATCTTATCCCCTACCAGGGTTTCCATACGTTCATATTCTTTCTTTGCATTCTCATACGCATATTTGGCTTTAGCCGCCACATTACCGTCAGACAAACTACTCGAAGCAAGACTCAGAATAGCCTGTCCCTTGCGAACAGCCGTTCCATCGACAAATGACAGGTTGCCGAATGTTACCACACCGGGAACCGTAGCCACCACAGTCGACTCCTCTCCCTGCGCAGCCATCACCCGCCCGCTTGTTTTGATCACATCGGTAAAAACACCCGGCTCAACCTTAGACGTCTGCAATCCGACTGCTTCCGCCAATGCTTTCTTAAACGAAATTTCACCGGCATGTCCTTCTCCGGTCTCTTCATGTTCATGGTCATGCCCTTCGTGATCGTGGTCGTGTCCTTCTTCGTGTTCGTGGGCTTCATGTTCATGCTCTCCATGTGCCGCAGTATTGCCATTGCAACCTGCCAGGATGTAGGCGAAAATCACCCACACTAAATATATTTTTTTCATTATGATGTATGAATTTTGATTTATGAGTTATGAATAAAAGAAGGTTCATGATTTATGATTTATATCATCAACACATAAATCATAAATCATAAATTATAAATCAAATTCATACGGAGGCGCACGAAGCCCTGACGCAGAAACAATCCACGTATCATGCAGGGACTCGATGTAGTAGGCCCGGTCATTCTCGAACAAGAGCTTGTAAAAGACCGGAACAGGAGGGTTTATATAATCAAACAATACAAGCAAAGGGAAAAGAAACTGATTCACGTTTCCATCTGTCACATGCGAGAAAATGGAAGTGTAGAGTGCGATGTTATGCCCGTTGCATCCGCAATCATGTGATTCGGAACTTCCATGCCCACCATGAGCCGCCTCGGCTGAAAGTGATTTATAGCAAGGCAACCCGTTACTATGGTGATGGTGCGGTACGACTACCGACATAAGCATCACGATACTAACAAGCAGCATCACATATTGGTATATTTTCTTTTTCACTCTCATACTTCCGATACAAAAATACGAAGTTTTTTAATTACTACGCAATTATGCTTCCTAAATTAAGAAACTGTTTTGTTTTTTACCAAACCAGGCGGTTTTCATTGTCTGGCAAGGCACTTTAGTTGCCAGACACCCCCATGTTGCCACCCTTTACATCCGGGTGAAGAGGGGTGGTACACCCGGATGTAAAGGGTGGCAACATGGGGGTGTTCGTGAAATTATGTGCTTATTTCTGCCAAAAAAAGAGATAGCTTTTGTGGAATGAAGAACCATATTGTTTTTCAATCATATGATAAAAGCTCCATATTTCATGAGTGACAAAGGAGTGTCTCGTCCTGAAATAGGTTGACTTCATAAAAGTCAACAAAGATGAAAAAAGAG
>NZ_JAHPXO010000118.1:0-1038 GCF_019041495.1 Parabacteroides sp. MSK.9.14 | reverse complement strand
CTTCACGGTCTTTCCCTTTAAGTCTGTATCTTTTGGCATCCCATAATGCAGGGTCTATATCCATCTTTGCGGAGAATTGCGCTACTTCCGTATTTATGGATATCCTGCCCATAAGGGGGCACAGACCGTTCTTTTTCACTTTCTGTTTGTTGATATAAAACAGAACGGCAAACGTGCTGTATGTTGTTTTCCTGTTGTTCATACTCTATCCGGTCTTTGTGGACAATTATCAGTCAAAATGAATTTTTCTCTTATCCGGACTTGCAAATCACCCATATCTGCGCCGATCTTTTCTTGGGTAAGGTGGGCGTATATACGGGTGCTTTTCCAACTTCGGTGTCCCAGCAGTTCACGGACCGTATCCATTGGAACACCTTGGGACAGAGTGATTAACGAGGCGTATGTGTGCCGGGCTTGATGGAATGTCAGGCAACGCTCTATCCCACAGTGTTTTGCAATCTTTTTAAGATTGATATTTGTCTTGCTGCAACTCAACATCGGGAACAGCTTGCCTTGGTCGGATATGCCGCAATATTTCTTTATCAATTGTAATGGAAGCTCCATCAAAGGAATATGGCAAGGCGTTCCTGTCTTCTTCCTCGCTGTATGTATCCACCATACACCGTCTTCGGCCTGTTTCATATTTTCGGGTGTCAAATTGCGGAGGTCGCTGAACGCCAATCCGGTCATGCAGGAAAATATGAAGACATCACGCACCAGATTCATATTGTCTTTTGGCAAGGGAGTCGTGAGAATCAGATTGAATTCCTTTTCGGACAGGCATTTGGCGACAAGAGGTTCTGTCAGATACTTGTAATCCATGAACGGGTCTTGTTTGATGAGTCCGTTATCCATTGCGGACTTGATTACCAGATGCAGACGTGCCATAATATTGACAATGGTATTGCAGGTCATCTTCAAGTCGGCACGGAGGTACAAGTCGAATGCTTTCACAAATGTCGGGTTCAAGGATTGGAACGCCATATCCCTTACCTTGTATTTCTTTTGAAGAAAATTCTTTAGGTGGTTCAGTGCCAC
>NZ_JAHPXO010000117.1:0-1141 GCF_019041495.1 Parabacteroides sp. MSK.9.14 | reverse complement strand
TCATCAGATGACACAGGGCTTCTTCTATAGATATGATTTATATGAAAAACGGATACTGGTAGTATTATACGGTGTTTTTACGAATTAACCGTAGAATATTACCTATTATTCGGAAAATAATCGTATTTTTGTAGTGTGAAAAGAACTTCTAAGGTGGATTATATGAATGATATAATTAATAAAGTTGCGTTTCTCGGAGGGACTATATCCACAACGGATATATCTCACCTGTCGGAATATAAACAGGTGTTGCGAGCTAAAGAACGTGGCGATTTGATAAGATTGCGTCATGGGGTATATGCAGCTCCCGAGGCATTGCTAAACACGATGATAGACGTGGAGAGGATAATACCGAATGGTGTTGTATGCCTATACAATGCCTGGACATATCATCAAGTGTCTACGACAGTCCCGCCTGCTTTTTGCATAGCCATTGCCAATAAAAGGAAAGTAGTGCTTCCACACGTCCTGCCTATAGAACTTTATTATTGGAAAAAAGAGAACTTGGAGTTTGGGATTATGGATGCGGATATATCGGGATATAAAGTTCATATTACTGATATGGAACGAAGTGTTTGTGATGCGGTGAAGTATCGGAACAAGATTGGTCTGGACGTTTGCGCGGAAGTAATACGTACTTATCTGAAAAAGCCGAACCGTAATCTCGCCCGTTTGCAGGATTACGCCAAGCGCCTAAGAGTGTTTAACACGTTGAAAAATTATCTCGAAATCGCAATAGAATAAGATAATGGGAAAGAAAAACTATGACAAGTCTGTAAAGACACGCTTGCTCAACCTCATGAATGAGACAGGCTATAAATACATGGTATCTTCTGGCAAGATACTTCAACGAGAGACTGCTTTGCAGGGCTTCTGTAAGCCAGTACAAGGACAAATTCTTGTTGAAAGGCGGTTCTTTGCTTTATGCCATGAATGGACTTGAGGCTCGTCCTACGGTTGATGTGGGTTTATGGCGGACAGGATCAGTTGTGGCTGGGATTTCCTGGCTCGTGTATTCCAAGAAATCCTGGGTATCGTATGCCATGAAGATGGGGTGTCATTTGACGCAGGAAGTATCAAAATAGAACCGATCACAGTCGAAAAGAAATATTTTGGTACAAGATTCTATTTTACTGCCCAT
>NZ_JAHPXO010000116.1:0-1205 GCF_019041495.1 Parabacteroides sp. MSK.9.14 | reverse complement strand
AGCCGTGGGATGGTGAATTTCTTTTTCATGACGGCCTGCAACTCGTCGTAGGTCAGGAATACCGGATCGGTCTCGTCCTGTTCCATCTTGTAACCGTAAAAGGGATTCTTACGCATCCATTCCTTTGCCAATGCCATGTTGGTGAATTTCTTGAAACATTTCATGTAGCGGACTATCGTGTTACGGCACAGTCCCCCCTCCGTTTTCAGGTAAATGTCAAACGCGCGGATGAACTCCGGTGTCAGCTCATGGAAGGTGATATCCTCCTTGCCGTAATAAGAGGGGATAAGCCGCTGCAATTTCTTCACCACGTTCTTGTACCGGTTGATCGTAACGGGAGAGTAGTCTATGCCTGTCAGTGTTTCCATTTCCTTGATGCCATCCTGCATGGTACCGAGCAATGTACGCATTTCGGTGTCTTTCCCGAAAACACGTTTCAGGATCAGTTTCGGGGTAATCAGGGCCTGTTCCAATACCAGTTCCTTGTGTTTCTCGAGGGCACGTGCGTGTAACTCCGCAATATAGGTATTCAATGCGATGGATGCCCTGTCCCTGCCCTTGCTGCATCCTTTGGCCGCATTCCATAAGTTCAGAGGCACGCTTCTTTGGATACGGGCATCGTCGTAGCTCCCGTTGATGGTTATCCGCATCAGTACGGGGGCCTCACCGTTTTTCAACAATTTCGTTTTGAGCACGAAAAAAAGAATGTTCATTGTTCCTTGTTTCATCACTTTTGTTTTTTTAGAGGTGTTACATCCAATTGTTTCGTCAAAACCGGATGGCATGAGGACGTGAAACGAAATGTTAAATTCGGTGGCTTTTTTGAGGGACTTGTGGAATAGCCATAAAAATCCCATTTTTATCAGGTTCGAATTGCCTTTTGTATCCCGGGTTCGATTCCTTTTTTTATCCCGATGGGAAATACCGAATTTTTAAATTTATTTCACATTTTCAACTCCATCCGGTCATGTGTGCAAAATTACTTTTTCACACCGGAGATTGAAATTGTCAAACAGTTGAAAAACAATGAAGTATGATACATATTTATGGCTTTTTCAAAAGCCTTAAAAAAAGCCACTGAACTGGCAAAATCCAACTTCACAAATATGTAATGAAATGCGTAGCGAGGGTAAAAAAAGAACCCTTGAACTATCTCTAATTCAAGGGTTTTCTAAAATTGAAAAGCTTTTTGGTGGTGCCACCAG
>NZ_JAHPXO010000115.1:0-1256 GCF_019041495.1 Parabacteroides sp. MSK.9.14 | reverse complement strand
ACTCCGATTGCGAAGGCAGCTTACTAAACCATAACTGACACTGAAGCACGAAAGCGTGGGGATCAAACAGGATTAGATACCCTGGTAGTCCACGCAGTAAACGATGATTACTAGGAGTTTGCGATACAATGTAAGCTCTACAGCGAAAGCGTTAAGTAATCCACCTGGGGAGTACGCCGGCAACGGTGAAACTCAAAGGAATTGACGGGGGCCCGCACAAGCGGAGGAACATGTGGTTTAATTCGATGATACGCGAGGAACCTTACCCGGGTTTGAACGTAGTCTGACCGGAGTGGAAACACTCTTTCTAGCAATAGCAGATTACGAGGTGCTGCATGGTTGTCGTCAGCTCGTGCCGTGAGGTGTCGGCTTAAGTGCCATAACGAGCGCAACCCTTATCACTAGTTACTAACAGGTGAAGCTGAGGACTCTGGTGAGACTGCCAGCGTAAGCTGTGAGGAAGGTGGGGATGACGTCAAATCAGCACGGCCCTTACATCCGGGGCGACACACGTGTTACAATGGCATGGACAAAGGGCAGCTACCTGGTGACAGGATGCTAATCTCCAAACCATGTCTCAGTTCGGATCGGAGTCTGCAACTCGACTCCGTGAAGCTGGATTCGCTAGTAATCGCGCATCAGCCATGGCGCGGTGAATACGTTCCCGGGCCTTGTACACACCGCCCGTCAAGCCATGGGAGCCGGGGGTACCTGAAGTCCGTAACCGCAAGGATCGGCCTAGGGTAAAACTGGTGACTGGGGCTAAGTCGTAACAAGGTAGCCGTACCGGAAGGTGCGGCTGGAACACCTCCTTTCTGGAGCTGGAATCTCTAGACTAAGTCTGATGAGGTATGTAGCTCTCTGGTACTACGGTTGAATATGTATATATATATATGATCTTAAACTGGAAAGACCAGTATATAGAGAGAAAGATGATGCTGAGATGAAAATTTCAGGCACATAACGGTTGACAGTCCTATAGCTCAGTTGGTTAGAGCGCTACACTGATAATGTAGAGGTCGGCAGTTCAACTCTGCCTGGGACTACCAGTTGAAAAACGGGGGATTAGCTCAGCTGGCTAGAGCATCTGCTTTGCACGCAGAGGGTCAACGGTTCGAATCCGTTATTCTCCACGATAAACTCCGTAAGGGGTAAAAAAAGATCTTTGACGTATTGGACAACTTCAAAAAAGTAAAGTAACAAAAAAATAGAGCAAGCTGAAGATATATCAATCCGACACGGGCTTCAATTTTAGC
>NZ_JAHPXO010000114.1:0-1317 GCF_019041495.1 Parabacteroides sp. MSK.9.14 | reverse complement strand
TCATTGTTGTCCCATTAAAATCTAAAAGAGTTCTTTGAAATATTTGAAATTTAGTTAGTTACAGCGATTTTCCGAGCGAACGGACTTGAATTTGTAGCTTTGCATCAGATTAATCCGATGGCATATGTTCCAAGACAAATACGTTTTCGCTCAATTGGCTTCATTTCTGAATCGAAGTAAGTTTAACCGCATAGTCACCAAGTATGATGGTGATAAATATGTGAAGCACTTCACCTGCTGGAATCAACTACTTGCTTTGATGTTTGGTCAACTTTCTAATCGTGAAAGTCTGCGAGATTTGATAGTTGCTCTTGAAGCTCATCATTCCAAATGTTATCATTTAGGAATGGGTAAAAATGTATCAAAGTCATCGCTGGCAAGAGCAAATCAAGATAGAGACTATCACATCTTTGAAGAATATGCTTACTACCTGGTTAGCGAAGCACGACAAAAGTGTGCTAATCATATTTTCAAACTTGGCGGTAACGTTTATGCTTTCGATTCGACTACTATTGACCTGTGCCTTTCAGTCTTTTGGTGGGCAAAATTCCGCAAAAAGAAAGGTGGTATCAAAGTGCATACATTATATGATGTGGAAACACAGATTCCTGCATTCTTTCATATCACGGAAGCATCCGTACACGATTCTAAAGTTATGATTGAAATTCCTTATGAACCAAGCTCTTATTACATCTTTGACCGCGGTTATAACAACTTCAAAATACTGTATAAAATTCATCAAATTGAAGCCTACTTTGTTGTCAGAGCAAAAAAGAATCTCGGGTACAAATCCATCCAATGGAAACGTAGGCTGCCTAAGAATGTGCTTTCAGACGCAAGTGTATTTCTGACAGGATTCTATCCTAAACAATATTATCCAGAGCCACTTAGATTGGTTAAATATTGGGATGAAGAACAAGAACGAGAATTTACATTCATAACCAATGCGATGCATATATCTGCGCTTCAAGTTGCTGAACTTTATAAAAATCGCTGGCAGGTAGAGCTGTTTTTCAAATGGCTCAAGCAGCACCTTAAAATCAAAAGATTTTGGGGAACTACAGAGAATGCTGTTCGAATACAGATATATGCTGCTATATGCGCTTACTGTTTGGTGGCAATCATTCAACACGATATGCAACTGAACAGAAGTACATATGAAGTGTTACAAATACTGAGCATCTCATTGACTGATAAGACTCATCTGAGAGACCTCTTTGATAAAACTAAATTTCAAAATGACAAAGAACGATTCGGACCAAATGGGCCAAGTTTATTTAATTTTTAATTCGTCCCAATTTTAATGGGACACTAATG
>NZ_JAHPXO010000113.1:0-1366 GCF_019041495.1 Parabacteroides sp. MSK.9.14 | reverse complement strand
ACATGCGTGCTCAGTGGTTTATTGATACCGCATATGTCAGCGATCTCTTTCAAATAACTGTTCATCCGCTGGTTACTGGGTACCGGCAAGACCACTCCTTTTTTCAGGCATTCCGGATGTGTCTTGTACTTCTCCAAAATCATCCGTGGAATGTCCAACAGTGGAATGTCACACATGTTGTCCGTCTTTTCCCGGGCTTTTCTTATCCAGTACTCGCCATTGACATCCTTTATTATGTGTTCATATCGCAAGTGCTGTACATCGGTAAAGGCCAGCCCGGTCAGCGCACAAAACACGAATATGTCCCTGACCGTTTGCAGGCGGGGAATGGTGAATTCCTTTTTCAGAAGTATGTTCAATTCCTCTTCCGTAAGGAACGCCCGGTTCGTTTTTGTTTGTTTAAAATGAATCTCCAGAAAAGGATCGTCTGTTATCCATTTGTTCACAAGCGCCACTTTTATTATCTTCTTGAAGTTTTTCAGATATTTTACCGTGGCATTCTGGGCACATGATTTTTCTGTTTTTACATAGTGCTCAAACCGGGCGATGAACTCATGGTTTATCTCTTTCAAAGGTATATCGTTCATCCTGTATTCCTTTTGTAGCAGTTCACCCAGATACCTCGCGGTCCGTTCATAGCGCAGGACAGTCCCGGCGACATAATCCTTGCCCATCAACTCCCTGTACTTTCGGTTATGTTCCTGGAAAACCTCCAGCAGCATCTTCGGAGAGTCTCTCTCCCCGTAATAACGTCTTTTTAAGACATCGGCCGTGATCGGCTTCCCGTCCTGCTCCAGTTCCCTGTGGATCTGTAAAACTTTCATACGGACCGTATCCAGATAATGGTTCAATTCCATAGATTTCCTTTCCTTACCTATGGCACATTCCTTTTGGGAATTCCACTTGGAAATGTCCACGCTTCTTTTAATCTGTATCTCGGCCCGTTGCCCGTTAACCGTTATACGCATACAAATGGGTGCCTCTCCGTTTTTTAGGAGTTTAGACTTCTTGATGAAGAAAAGAATCGTAAAGTAGTTTCTCTGCATAGCCATACTCAAAAAAATGATGTTACAAAATTAATTTTTACGAGTCGGTTTCGAACCACGCAAAAATCGGAAAATCAATGAAATATGATCTAATTAGGTGGACTTTTTCAGGTAGATGTCAAGTCCACCTATTTCACCTGTGATCATCACTGTTTTTTGCGGTGAAATGCAGTATTTGGAGAAAATAAAAATCCCTGATAATGATTGATTATCAGGGATTTGATTGATTTTTCTTTTGTTTTCAGTGATCCGCCTGGGGTTCGAACCCAGGACCCCATCCTTAAAAGGGATGTGCTCTACCTGCTGAGCTAGCGAATCAT
>NZ_JAHPXO010000112.1:0-1505 GCF_019041495.1 Parabacteroides sp. MSK.9.14 | reverse complement strand
TCTTTTCCTGCTTCTTCCTGCCATTGCTTTTTAGGACACGAGGTCGGTCATCCACAAGAGGACAGTCCACAGGCTTGACTTTCCCACGCTCCGTGGGTAGGGCTTTCAAGCCAAATTCCTTTATGTTGCAAGCAGCATTGAAGTCCCGGTCGTGGTGCGTACCACATTTGGGGCAAATCCAACTGCGCTCGTTTAATTTCAATCCTTTATACACATGGCCGCATTTGCCACAGGTCTTTGAGCTTGGGGCAAAGCGGCCTGTCTTAATGAGGTTTACGCCATACCAGCTGCATTTGTATTCAAGCAGCGTGAGGAACATCCCGAAAGACGCATCACCTACGGCTTGTGCCAAGTGATGGTTACGCTGCATTCCTTTCACATTCAAATCCTCCATGCAGATGGTACGCACTTGGCTGTCGTGCGTAAGCGCATGGGTAATTTTGTGAAGGTTGTCCTTACGGCTGTTGGCTATGTATTCCTGCAACCTGGCCACTCTAATGCGAGCCTTGTTTCGGTTTGAAGAACCTTTCTGTTTGCGGCTCAACCGCTTTTGCAACAGTTTCAGGCGGCCAAGGCTTTTCTGCAGGTTCTTCGGGTTGTCAAACGTGCGTCCGTCAGAACATACGGCGAGCGATTTGATACCCAGGTCAATACCCAAAGCCGTATCAACCTGTACGGGGATTGCCGGGAGTTCCTGAATGGCCGTATCAACCAATACTGACGCAAAGTATTTGCCTGAAGGTGTCATACTGACGGTAACGGTCTTTACCGTCCCTTTGAAGTTACGATGCAGTACGGCAGGAATATCTTTCGCCTTTGGGATTGTGATTGTTTCTTTCTTAAAATCCACACGGCAATGCTGTGGACAAAGGAAGCTCTGCCTATCCTTACGGGATTTGAAGCGTGGAAAGCCGACCGCCTTGGTATTACGGAAAAAGTTGGTGTAGGCGGTATCGAGATTGCGCAAAGCACTCTGCAAGGATTGTGAGTTTACTTCCGAGAGCCATTCATGCTCCGCTTTCAGCTCACTCTTCATCAGATTGGTCAGATATACGTTGCCAAGCGTTTCCTTACGCTCCTTGTATGCCGTGATTTTCAGATTCAACGCCCAATTATAGACAAAACGACAACAGCCAAAAGTCTTTGCAAACAAAACCTTTTGCTCATCTGTCGGATAGATTCTATACTTGTAGGCTCGTAACATACTGCAAATCTAACGATTTCAAACGAAACAATGATACAGAAAGAATACATTTCAAAGGACCACTCGAAATTTCTCATCAAGTACCACATGATACCGGTATGCAAATACAGAAAGAAGTTACTAATTGGAGCAGTGGAATATGACATGAAGCAAATCATGCAGAACATATCAAACTTGTCCTATTTTGATATTGAGGTCATTGAAACGGACAAAGACCATATACACATGATGATATGCGGTGAACCAAAACTATCTCCGCTGCAAATTGTAAGAAGACTCAAGTAGATGTCAACAACCGCCA
>NZ_JAHPXO010000111.1:0-1556 GCF_019041495.1 Parabacteroides sp. MSK.9.14 | reverse complement strand
CCCATATATCGGAAGCCATGCTTCATGTAATGAAATACAGTCATTTCGCTGAACGGGTCAATAGTTGGCATACCGTCCCCCGTGGCGTTGCCGAACAAAACACGATCTTTCACATGGATGCAGGCCAACCGACCCGGTTTCAAAATGCGCATTAACTCTGGTGTAAGATAATCCATCTGTTCAAAGAACTTATCGTTATCTTCATTGTGCCCAAAGTCATTGTATGTAGGCGTGTATTCGTAATGATTTGAGAACGGGATACTGGTTACGATCAGATCTACAGAGTTACTTTCCATCTTCTGACATTCCAATACATTATCGTTATTGATTGCTTTCCACAACTTGCCGGATTTTTCTTCCCGACTGGCGAACATCCAGCGCATCATCTTTTCCTCGGCCTGCAAACCGAACAAACCGTTATGCCGGACAATTTCAGTCATATTTGCGACCATTTCCCGGTGTTGTGCCCATTTCTGCATGAAGCTCTTAAATATTTCACCCTCGCTTTCGGCATAGACCAGATAGAGATCAACAGGATGCTGCTGCATAAAGCGGTATATACGGGCTATCGCTTGGAACTTATCGTTGAAGCGGTAGTCAATGAACATGATTGCTTTATGACAATGATACTGGAAGTTCAGACCTTCACCAAGCATCTCCGGTTTAGCTGCAAGGTATTTCAGCCGGCCATCTTTGAAGTCGGATATTACCTTGTCGGCTTCTTCATCGTCTTGTGAACCATAGACAGCCTTACAACCAGGAATCGCTTTGCATAGTTCCAGCCGTTCAGCTTCCAAGTCATGCCATAAAAGGAAATGGTCGTCCTTGTTTTCCGGACGATTGATTATCTCTACCACACGGGCAATCTTTTCCTGCATGTTATCTCGGCGTTCTTTTGCCGCGTCAGCAAGTCCGAGAGCAGCCTCACGAAACATTTTCACCTGTCCGTCACGATCAGCTCCAGCCGTAGAATTGTCCACATTCACAATCTCTTCATGTACGCGGAGTTCAGGCAACTCATAGCCAGTATCCGGATAACCGAGGTCGGAAGGCTTGGTTAGGAACAACGCCCATGTAGATACCCACAACCAAAACTCTTTTTCCTTATGCGGATAAAGTGTCAAGTTATTCGCCTTCGTGCTGTCTCGCTGAAAGAATCGAGTAAGAGCCTGTCCGGTGTCCATCACACCAAGATAACCAGCATAATGTATAAGTTCCTTGTATCTGTTTGGCGAAGGTGTAGCCGTAGCAACAAACCTGTAAGGGACACCCGAGAACAACGGTAGAAACTCCTGATAGGTCTTGGTGCCGAATCCGCGCAACACGCTGGCTTCATCCAATGATGTTGCAGTAAAATAGGACGGATCTATTCTCACTCCATCCTCACCATCACGCACACGTTCGTAGTTTGTTACCATGATGTCGGTAGGACATATCATCACATCTGCCATAGTTCGGACATAGGTTACTTTCATGTGCAAGTGTTGTTCCGCTTGTGTTAGGAACTCGACTACCACACGCTTAGGGCAAACGATCAATCCCTTGCCTCCTTTATG
>NZ_JAHPXO010000110.1:0-1560 GCF_019041495.1 Parabacteroides sp. MSK.9.14 | reverse complement strand
GGGGCTCCCGGACAGTTCTTTTCCTTGTCGCACATGCACTACGTCGGTCGCAGTTTTCGCCTTCTGAATCCCTTTTACGTCCGTCCCTGCGCTTTCGGAGCGTTTTTCCGGTAGAAAATTTCACCATGCGGAAATTTTCTACCGGAAACCGAAGGGAAAACGCGGAGTCCCGCAGGGACGGACGAACTTTGATGAGGAAGGGGAAAATCATCCGTTTCATAAATACCATTTCCTCAGATGGCATCGCATATTTCCTTCTCCATCTTTTCCAGCTTATGGGACAGGATTTCCATGTCGCTGCTGATCTTCTGGTTGGTTATCCGGGCATATATCTGGGTGGTTTTCAAATCCGTATGCCCCAAAAGACGGCTTACGGTCTCGATGGGCACACCGTGCGAGAGCAGCACGGTGGTGGCGTTCGTATGCCGGGCAACATGATAGGTCAGCCTTATCTTGAAACCGCACTGCCTGCCAAGTTCCTTCAATATGGTGTTGCATCTGCCGTTGCTCGGTACCGGAAATACATGATCGTCCTTGGACAGCCCCTTGTACTTCTCTATGATGCGCTTGGGAACGTCCAGCAGGCGGATGTTGGACTCGGTGTTTGTCTTGCGCCGGCGGGTGATGATCCAGAGGTTGCCGTCGAAGAAGGTCTGGAGCCGGTCGGTCGTCAGCGCCTTCACGTCCGCGTATGCCAGTCCGGTGAACACAGAGAAGATGAAGAGGTCGCGTACCAGTTCGCAGGTCCCGCTTTTCACCGGGGCCTCCATCAGCGTCTGTATCTCACGCTCTGTTAGGTAGCCCCGGTCAACGCTTTCGGGGGAGTTGATGTACCCGGCGAAGGGGTTGAAGGGAAGCGCACCGCTGTTGCGGGCGATGGAGATGACGTGCTTGAGCCCGATCATGTAACCCCATACGGTATTGGTGCGGCATTTCTTCTCCGTACGCAGGAAATACTCGAAGTTGTTGATGAACGTCAGGTTGAGTTCCTTCAGGGGAATGTCGTCACGGCGGTACACTTTCGGGACGAACTCGCAAAGGTGCCTGTATATGGTACGGTAGCGGTTGTATGTTCCCTGCACGCGGCTGTGTCCCACTTTCTTGATGAACTCCTCGTTGTGCTGCTCGAAGAGCTTCAGCAGCGTCTCGCGTTTCACGCCCAGCCCGAGGCAGGCGTCCCTCAGCCTGGCGGCGGTGACATAGCCGTCGGACTGCATCAGTTCCTGGTAACGGCGGTTCACGTCCACGCGTATCCGGTCAACCGCCGCATTGATTTTCTGCGCCTCGGCGCTCTTGCCCGTGGCACGTGCCGTTTTCACGTCCCAAAGTTTCGGAGGTACGTCCAGTTTACAACTGAACTGCTTGATTTCACCGTCCACCGTAAGACGGCACATTAGGGGGAGATAGCCGTTGGCTCTCTCGCTGCCCTTCTTCACGTAGAAGAGGATTTTGAAAGTCGATCTGCTCATACTCGTTTTCATACTTTTTTGATCGTTACAAAGTTAATATCAAGCGAGTTGTCCTCAGGTATGAAAAACTGTGCAAATTACTGAAATAGAA
>NZ_JAHPXO010000109.1:0-1572 GCF_019041495.1 Parabacteroides sp. MSK.9.14 | reverse complement strand
GTTAAGGATTTTGGCCTATCCATATCGAGTCGTATTAAGACTTTCGTTTTCAAATCATTGCTGTCCGCTAAAGTTTAGTGTAGTACGATTCGCCTACCCGCAGTGTCACTTGATAGGCATTGCGGGTGTTTGTTTTGTCTGGTAAGCCCCTCTATCCAAAGAGCAGGAGTTCCTTGGGTGGCGATTCTGCCTCGGCTACCAGTTTTGACCAGTCTTTGTCGGGTTCTTCGAGGAAGGTGTAGAGGTTGACGTAATACATTAACATGATTCTGACCATTGTTGCCAATCCCGAGAAGCTCCAGCTGCGTTTGATGCGTTTCTTCAGCACCATCAGTAGAAGGTTGGCGATGAGGGTTATCCATATCTGGATTTTGATGGCATTGGCGCTTTCGCCGTAAAAGTACCGAAGGGGGAAGTTCTGCTTTATCTGCTTGAACAACAGCTCTATCTCCCAGCGTTTCCGGTAGATTGCCACAATATCCTCGGCGCTCATCTCCATGTCGTTTGTGAGGAGGGATATGAGCTTGGCCCCTCTTTTCTTTTGGTCGACGTAGGTGACTATGCGTGCATGGTGCTTTATATCGTCGCCATCTTTGACCTTCTTCGTGAATGTCACATGGCGTTCCCGAAGTGCCATCAACCCACTTTCTGTCATGTATATCGTATCAGCAGAAACCTCATAGACAAGATTCTTCTTCATCTTGGTGACATATATGACACCTGCCCGGCTCAGCTCCTCGAACTTGGCGTAATCGATGTAGGCCCTGTCCAGGGCAACGATGTCTCCGCTTGTGTAATTTGACGGCTTGAGCATGAAACTGTCATTAGTGGCGGCAGATGTGAACCTGATATCTGAAGAAACTCCCTCGTTTGCATGGATATTGGTGTGGACCTTTATGCCGCCTTTCTTCTTCCCCGTCTTCGGATGGCGTCCGACTCCCGTGAAGATAAGGTTGGAGAACAGGCTGATTGTCGTCGAATCGATAATCTGCAGCCGGTTTATCCAACTGGAAGATGGATTGTTTCGGCTGTCCGATGAAAGTTCGTTGCGGTATGTCTTGTACAGGTCGCGATAGATTGCCTCAAAGATTCCCTCTGACCTGCGTGCATTTGCGTCAGACAGAGTACTGCGCCGGGGCATCATGCTTATCCCAAGATGGGCAAGCTTTCTCGCTTCAGGGAACATCGAGTCCGTGATTTCCCGCAGCGAATCGAACCGTTTGATCACGGCATACAACATTATCAGCAGATGCTGCCAGGCGTCAAAGTGTTTGACATACCGTTCGCCGCCCTTTTCTTGACTGATTTGGAGAATTTTTGACTTGTCCAGCAAATTTATCAGCTGACCATATGCCGGCTGTCCGTTGAAATGACTACCTTTGTTCATCGTTATTGATTTATTTTTTAGCAGAAACAAAGGTAACGAAAAAGGCTGGACCTCCGAGAGGGGATTCAGCCTTGTATTTTTGATTCGGTCAAACTTTTACCGGACACCAATATTTTCAAATACATCTCGATTGCCGCAAAGTGGATTAGGACTTCAAGGACGTACGTGCTAAACATCTATACCGA
>NZ_JAHPXO010000010.1:0-134177 GCF_019041495.1 Parabacteroides sp. MSK.9.14 | reverse complement strand
TTGATATTCAATTGATAAAAGGAAATTAGTGATAGTATGACAGTTGTTTTTCAAAATATGTAAAAGAGTAAAGCTGGCCGATGAAGGCCATATTTTGCAGTATCCTTTGTCTGCAAAGTTACTATTTCTGGGCCAACGGGGATTTGAGAAAACCATACAATAAACCAGCCAGTTTATCACAAATAACATCTATTCTGCAACTTTTCATAAAGCAGACATCTATATGTCATGATAATTTGTTAGTTTTGCAGCTCAACATAAAAAAAGGAAGCAACAACAATGGATGTCGCCATTATCAAATACAATGCCGGAAATATTTATTCTGTGAGTTACGCACTGAAAAGACTGGGAGTCGAAGCTACAATCACAGCAGACCCGGAACTGTTATGTAAAGCAGACAAAGTAATCTTTCCAGGTGTCGGTGAAGCACATACCACAATGGAGCACCTGAAAGAGCATAACTTAGATACAATTATAAAAGGATTGAAGCAGCCTGTTTTAGGAATTTGCCTCGGCATGCAGTTGATGTGCCGCCATTCGGAAGAAGGAGATGCGAATTGTTTAGGCATTTTCGATACAGAAGTAAAACGTTTCATCCCGCAGCAACACATGGATAAAGTTCCGCACATGGGATGGAACACGATTACGAACGTTAAAGGCGGGCTGTTCAACAAGCAATTGGAGAACAAGTTTGTTTATTTCGTACATAGTTATTATGTACCCGTAAACGAATACACCGCCGCGACAACCGAATATATCCTTCCGTTCAGTGCTTCCCTGCATAAAGACAATTTCTATGCGACCCAGTTCCACCCAGAAAAAAGCGGTTCGGTCGGCGAGGTTATATTAAGTAACTTTTTAAAACTATAATGTAATATGATAGAGTTGATTCCGGCAATAGATATGATCGACGGGAAATGCGTACGCCTCACCCAGGGTGATTACAACACCAAGAAAGTGTACAACGAAGATCCTCTGGAAGTAGCCAAGATGTTTGAAGATCATGGCATCAGACGTCTGCATGTGGTAGACCTAGACGGAGCGCGACAAGGGCGGATCATCAACTATCGTATGTTGGAACGGTTGGCGACACGTACTTCGCTGATAATTGATTTTGGAGGCGGACTGAAACAGGAAGGAGACCTGGAAATTGCTTTCGAAAGTGGTGCGCAGATGGTTACGGGCGGAAGCATCGCTGTGAAGAATCCGGAAATATTCACTTCCTGGATCACCAAGTTCGGTCCGGAAAAAATCATCCTCGGAGCAGACGTCAAAGATAAAAAAATCGCGATAAGCGGATGGGAAGAGACGACAGACAAAGAACTGATCCCTTTCATCCATGATTATTACGACAATGGTATCACGAAGACAATCTGTACGGACATCAACCGCGACGGTATGCTGCAAGGACCTGCCATCGAATTATATAAAGAGATACAGGAACAAATACCTCTGCTTTATCTGATAGCCAGTGGAGGTATCAGTTCTATACAAGATATTGAGAAACTGGCTGAAGCGGGTATTCCGGCTGTCATCTTCGGTAAAGCGATTTACGAGGGAAAGATACAGCTGAAAGACTTGATCCGTTTCACCTGATAAAAATAATGATTATATATGCTTGCCAAGAGAATAGTACCCTGTTTGGACATAAAAGATGGAAAAACCGTTAAGGGAATCAATTTCGTAAACTTCCGCGATGCCGGCGACCCGGTCGAACTGGGTGCACAATACAGCCGGGAGGGAGCAGACGAATTGGTATATCTGGATATAACTGCTTCGCACGAAGGGCGTAAGACATTTACGGAACTGGTAAAGAAGGTTGCGGCCAATATCAGCATCCCTTTCACAGTTGGCGGCGGCATCAACGAGCTGAAAGATGTGGACCGCCTGTTGAGTGCCGGAGCCGATAAGGTTTCCATCAACTCGGCAGCCCTGCGCAATCCGAAACTGATCGAAGATATTGCCAAGAACTTCGGCAGCCAGGTATGTGTGGTCGCCATCGACGCCAATTTCGAAATGGGCGACTGGATATGCTACTTGAACGGCGGACGTATTCCGACGGAAAAACATCTCTTCCAGTGGGCGGCAGAAGCTGAAAGCCTGGGAGCCGGAGAAATCCTGTTTACCAGTATGACACACGACGGTGTGAAAGACGGTTACGCCAATGAGGCGTTAGCTATGCTGGCCGACAACCTGCACATTCCAGTCATCGCGTCGGGAGGAGCCGGAAAAATGGAACACTTCCGCGACACATTCGCCCAAGGGAAGGCGGATGCGGCGTTAGCGGCAAGCGTATTCCATTTCGGGGAAATCGGCATTGGAGCTCTGAAACAGTATCTCCACGAAGAAGGGATCAACGTCCGCCTCTGATGGCCACGGCAGAGAGTAACCGTTCCCTATAGAAGGAAACTCTCGTTCCAGGCAAGTGAAACTGTAGTTCCATGCCTATAAAACCAGAAACGAATGCCGAAGAACAAAAAGTTGCATACGGATGAATTAAGAACAATATAATAGTCAGATAAAAAATGAAATTAGATTTTGAAAAAATGGGCGGCCTGATTCCCGCCATCGTTCAGGACTACAACACAAACAAGGTATTGATGTTGGGCTTTATGAACGAAGAAGCTTACGAAGAAACAAAAGCTACCGGTAAAGTGACATTTTTCAGCCGTACGAAAAACCGTATCTGGATGAAAGGTGAAACCAGCGGAAACACTCTGCAGGTAGTCACCATTGCTGCCGATTGCGACAACGACACACTGTTGATCAAGGCTATTCCCGCCGGTCCCGTATGCCACACTGGCGCTGATACTTGTTTCGGCGAAAAGAATGTGGAAGACATCATGTTCCTTAAATATTTGCAGAACTTCATCGAACAGCGCCGCCAGGAAATGCCGGAAGGTTCCTACACCACTACCCTGTTTCAAAAAGGCATCAACCGTATGGCACAGAAGGTAGGCGAAGAAGCCGTCGAAACAGTTATCGAAGCCACTAACGGGACAGACGACCGTCTCGTTTACGAAGCAGCCGACATGATCTACCACCTGATCGTATTATTGACAAGCAAAGGACTTCGCATCGAAGACCTCGCACGCGAATTAAAAAGCAGACATAAAGGATAATAACAATGGAAGAGACAACCCTGCTCAAACTGGATAAAGTAGATATCTGCCGTGAAGAGAATGTGATCCTTCACAGGGCATCCTTTACACTCCACAATGGAGAATTCGTGTATGTGATCGGAAAAGTCGGTTCTGGCAAGAGCAGCCTGTTGAAATCCTTGTATTGCGAAATTCCCATCAATCAAGGGGACGCATGGTTGTTGGACTATAATCTCTGCAAGATGAGACGGAAAGACATTCCTTACCTGCGCAGGAAATTAGGGATCGTCTTTCAAGATTTCCAGCTTCTTACCGATCGTTCGGTACACAAAAATCTCGAATTCGTCCTAAAAGCGACCGGATGGAAAAAGAAAAGCGAGATAAACGAGCGCATCAACAACGTGCTTTTTCAAGTCGGGATGCAAGATAAAGGCTATAAGATGCCGCACGAGCTTTCGGGTGGCGAGCAACAGCGTATCGTGATCGCCCGCGCATTACTGAACGATCCGGTTTTGATCCTTGCAGACGAACCTACCGGAAACCTGGACCCGGAGACAAGCGGACAAATCGTACAGCTGCTACACGACATTTGCCGCAAGGGAACGGCCGTCATCATGACGACTCACAACTACACACTGGTACATAACTATCCCGCGCGTATAGTAAAATGTGAGAATGCCTGCCTAAGTGATGTTGGAGAATAATTTTTTATGTAACTTTGCACACGCATTTAAAGTGAAGAAGAACAAATTAATATAGTAAAAGAAAATGAAAGTTTTAAAGTTTGGCGGTACTTCTGTGGGATCTGCACAGAGAATGAAAGATGTAGCAAAACTGATTACGGGAGAACGTAACATTGTAGTCTTGTCTGCCATGTCCGGTACAACCAACTCATTGGTTGAAATCTCGGATTACTTGTACAAGAAAAACCCTGACGGAGCAAACGAGGTCATCAATAAACTGGCTCAGAAATATTATGGCCATATCGAAGAACTCTACAGCACTGACGAATATAAGCAGAAAGCCAAAGAACTGATAAAACATCATTTCGACCATATCCGCACGTTTACAAAGGATCTTTTCACGTTGTTCGAAGAAAAAGTTGTCCTGGCCCAAGGCGAACTGATCTCTACCGGTATGATGAACCTCTATCTGAACGAATGCGGCATAAACTCCGTTCTGATTCCGGCACTGGATTATATGCGTACAGACAAGAACGCGGAACCGGATCCTGTGTACATTAAAGAAAAGCTTATCAAGCTATTAGACGGACACAAGGATGCAGACCTCTTCATAACACAAGGCTATATTTGCCGAAATGCTTACGGCGAGATCGACAACTTGCAACGTGGCGGCAGCGACTACAGCGCCTCTCTGATCGGTGCAGCTATCGGTGCAGAAGAAATCCAGATATGGACAGACATAGACGGCATGCACAACAACGATCCGCGTATTGTTGAAAAGACATCGCCAGTCCGCCATCTGCATTTTGAAGAAGCAGCCGAACTAGCTTATTTCGGTGCCAAGATCCTGCATCCAACCTGCATCCTGCCGGCCAAGCTGAACAATATTCCTGTTCGTTTGTTAAACACGATGCAGCCGGAAGCTCCGGGCACCATGATCTCCAACATGACGGAAAAAGGGAAAATCAAAGCTGTCGCCGCAAAAGACAATATCACTTCCATCAAGATCAAGAGTGGCCGTATGCTGTTGGCTACAGGATTCCTACGAAAAGTATTCGAAATATTCGAAAACTACCAGACGCCTATCGACATGGTAACGACTTCCGAAGTAGGTGTTTCCGTTACGATCGACAACCGCAAGCATCTGGAAGAGATCGTGGACGACCTGAAAAAGTATGGAACGGTCACGGTAGACGAAGATATGGTTATCGTTTGTGTGGTAGGTGACTTGGAATGGGATAATGTCGGTTTCGAAGCCCGGATTGTCCAAGCGATGAAGGACGTCCCGGTACGAATGATCTCGTACGGAGGCAGCAACTACAACGTCTCGCTCCTTATTAAAGCCTCCGACAAAACAAGGGCATTGCAAGCATTAAGCGATCATTTATTCAACAATAAAGCATAAACAAAAAGGATGGCGTATCGAATCAATCAATACGCCATCCTTTTTCATAAGAAAAATAAAAAAGAAAGGGCCGTCTTCACAGATGACCCTTTCCAACCAAAACCTTAACTATGAAAAAATTTACGTGCTACAAATATAGATATACTTTTTTAATTACCAAAAGAAATTTGAAAAAAATGATATTAAAAGGCACATTTCCTACAGAAAAGTTCAAATCACTGGCAACTCCGTTCTATTTTTACGATATAACGTTGTTGAAAGAAACACTCAATACGGTAAAAACGGAAGCCGGAAAGTATGGCTATCATGTCCACTATGCAGTCAAGGCAAATGCCAATCCCCGCATCTTGTCTATTATTGCAGAATATGGCTTGGGAGCCGACTGTGTGAGTGGTGGTGAAATACAGGCGGCACTCGATGCAGGTTTCCCTGCCAGAAAAATCGTTTATGCCGGTGTCGGCAAAGCAGACTGGGAGATCAATTTAGGACTAGACAACGATATTTTCTGCTTCAACGTAGAATCGGCTGCCGAACTGGAAATCTTGGAAGAATTGGCTGCCGCCAAAAACAAAGTGGCCTCGATCGCCCTTCGTATCAACCCGGAAGTAGACGCTCATACACATGCCAAGATCACGACTGGCATGAAGGAAAACAAATTCGGTATCAATTTGAGCCAGCTCGGACAGGTGTTAGATTTAGTCTGCCGCCTGGAACATATCAAATTGATCGGCATCCATTGCCATATCGGCTCACAAATTACAGATATGGCTGCTTTCCGTGGCCTGGTAATCCGTGTCAATGAAATTCAGGAAGAGCTGGAGGCGCGTGGAATAAAAGTTGAGAATCTGAACTTCGGTGGCGGTCTCGGTATCGATTATTATCACCCGAATCATTTGCCTATCCCGGCATTCGACAACTATTTTGCCGTGTTCAACAAGCTATTGCAACTTCGTCCGGGACAGCAGGTTCATTTCGAGCCGGGACGTTCCATCGTCGCACAATGCGGTTCGCTGATTTCTAAAGTACTATATGTAAAAGTCGGCGAGACAAAGAAATTCTGTATTTTAGATGCCGGCTTCACCGAACTGATCCGCCCGGCCATGTACGATGCATACCACCGCATGGAGAATATCACCAGCGACGAAGAAGTTGAAGTTTATGACGTTGTCGGTCCGATCTGTGAATCGTCCGACGTGTTCGGTAAAGATGTCGAACTGAACCGCGCCCACCGTGGCGACCTGATCGCCCTCCGCTCTGCAGGTGCTTACGGCGAGGTAATGGCCTCACAATATAACTGTCGGAAATTACCGACAGCTCATTACTCGGATACGATGTAAACCCTATTTCAACATTATAGAATGGTCCATGCAAAAATCTTTTCCATACAAGCTTTTGCATGGACCATTATTTTATCAAACCGTCTTTCGAAGTGGTATCCGTAGTCCGGGTGATGTATTTGTTATAAATATCCAAAAATCCTCCGTACATTTGTATCAGCAAAGACAATTTAATATCGATGAGCGAAAATTTACTTACATTCTCCGACCTGGAATTACTCCTAATCGGGATTACTGGCGTGTTGTTTATCATACAAATACTCTATTATCTGATCACATATTCACGCCCTTTACGTGCTGCAACAGCCAAAAGCACGGAACGTGTCACGGCAGACAAGGATGCCCAACCTGTCTCCGTCATTGTCTATGCCCACGGCGAACCGGAAGATTTACGCAATAATCTGCCGATATTGCTGAACCAGGATTATCCGGATTATGAGATTATTGTTGTCAACGACGGTTCCGATGCCAATAGCGAAGACGTTCTGAAACTTTTTTCAAATGAATACAAAAACCTCTATTACACATATGTGCCTGTAGACACTCAATACCTGAGCCATAAAAAACTTGCGCTCACTATGGGAATCAAGGCTGCCCGGCATGACATCCTCCTTTTCACCGAAGCGGACTGCCGCCCGATCGGTCCGAAATGGATCAAAGCAATGGCCGGTTCCTACAATCCCGAAACGGACATTATTTTAGGTTTCTGTGCGTATCGGCATACAAAAGGGTTCCTGCACAAGCTCATTGCCTATGACAACCTGACAAATGGGTTGCAAATGATATCTTCAGCCCTCTCCCACCATCCTTTCACGGGAAACGGCCGGAACCTATCCTATCGTAAGAAACTGTTCTTTGCCCACAAAGGTTACGCTAGATCCCTCAACCTTCACGCCGGAGCAGACGATCTGTTCATCAATGAAGTTTCGAATCCCGCCAATACGCAGGTACAACTCTCGTCCGATTCCATCATCAAGATGAACAAAGTAGGAGATTTCGAAACCTGGAGAGAGATAAAAACCTCCCGCGCCGCCACCAAACGTTTTTACAAAGGAGGTTCCTTAACTTTTTACCGAATGGAAACCATCGGTTATCTGTTCTTCTGGATTGCGGGAATCGCCACTTTCATCGTCGGGCTTTCAGGAAACTGGCTGCTCTCGATATTGGCCGGATTACTCTTATTCCTCCGCTTCACAGTCAAAGCACTCGTTTATAAAAAATCCGCCTTACTCCTGCAACAAAAGCCATTAACCGCCTGGCTTCCTTTGTTGGAAATCGCTCAACCGGTCTATGACATATATATCCACATTTACAGGATGTTCAACGGGAAAAAAGATTTTACAAATAATGTGGCATGAAATAATATGCCAATGTGCTAATTGGCATATTATTATTCAAATCGAATACTTTTTGCCGGATGGATTTTGGTTATCAGGTAGGAAGGCCCAAGCATCATTAACATAGCAGCGGCCAATGTACCGATGTTCAGCAAAACAATGGAAAAGACGGTCAGGTCGATAGGAACCGCATCCAAATAATAAACGGACGGATCAAGCTTTACGACACGGAAATAAGATTGAACAAGACAAAGTACGATCCCGATTACATTGCCCCATATCATCCCTTTGCCAATCAAGAAAAAGGATATATAGAGGAATATCTTACGGATACTGGTGTTATTTTCACCCAAGGCCTTCAAAATACCGATCATGTTCGTCCGCTCCAAGATAATAATCAACAGTCCCGAAATCATGGTGAAGCCAGCAACAGCAAGGATCAGTATCAGAATCACCACCACATTAATATCCTGCACCTCCAGCCAGTCGAATATCATCGGATTCAGTTCTTTGATGGAGCGGGTATAGTATGTGTTACCATTCCGGTCTTGCTTCTCAGCAATATCAAAATACAAATCTTCAGCAACCCTGTCCAGGTGGTCATAATCATCCACTTGCAATTCCAAACCGCTCACCTCGTCAGGCGCCCAACCATTCAGGCGGCGTATCTGGCGGATATCAGCTATCACAAACAACTTGTCATAATCAACAAAACCCGTCTCATAAATACCCGTTATACGGAATTTACGAGCACGCACTTCGTCCTGCACAAAATAAGTCAAAAAGGAATCTCCAACTTTCAGCCCCAACAGATTAGCCAGATAACGGGAGAGCAACACATCCGTAGACACCTTATCGGTAGGAAGGATAAACAGCTCACCCTCTTTCAGATTATTACGAAAGAAAGTCCAGTCATAGTCCCGGCCTACACCTTTCAGCACGATCCCCTGGAAATCACTGTCGGTTTTCAAGATTCCCGGCTTCGTGGCAAAACCTTCCACATGCGTAATGCCGGGAAAGGTTTTCAGATGCTCCAGGAGCGTATCGCTCACTGCAATTGGAGTCGATTCGTAAGAAGCATTATTATCAAAGTTCGTGATTTGGATATGTGAGCCGAAACCGATCACTTTATTCCGAATTTCCTTCTTAAAACCAATGACTATAGCCACCGAAAGGATCATAACAGCCAGTCCTAAGGCTATTCCAATCATAGCAATACGAACAACAGGAGGAGTAGCCTGCCGGTCCCCCTCTTTGCTGAAATAGATGCGTTTTGCTATAAAATATTCTAGGCTCAAAGCTATTGAGAATTGAGGATTTTGGATTGACTAGTTTTAATTGTCAATTGTTCATTGTAATTCATTTATACTGTTTTTCCCGGATATGCCTCCAGCGCCTTCTGAAGCACCACGAGTGCCTTCGCCAGATCTTCTTTTTTCAGAACATAAGCCATACGGACTTCATTCTTCCCCAACCCCGGAGTCGTATAGAAACCAGAAGCCGGAGCCATCATGACCGTTTGCCCTTCATATTCGAAGTCACTCAAGCACCAAGCACAGAACTTATCAGCATCATCCACCGGCAACTTTGCCACCGTATAGAAAGCTCCCATCGGAATCGGGGAATATACCCCCGGAATACGATTTAAGCCGTCGATCAAACATTTACGCCGTTCGACATATTCATCATACGTCTCACGGGCATATTCTTCGGAAGCATCCAGAGAAGCCTCAGCAGCAATCTGGCCGATCAGAGGCGGACTCAGACGAGCCTGGCAAAACTTCATAACGGCATTGCGGACCTCTGCATTCTTCGTGATCAACGCACCAATACGGATACCACACTCCGAATAGCGCTTGGAAACTGAATCGATCAGTACAACATTTTGCTCAATCCCTTCCAAATGACAAGCCGAGATATAAGGCGAACCTGTATAAATGAACTCACGGTACACCTCATCCGAGAAAAGATAAAGATCATATTTCTTTACAATATCTCGTATCTGGTTCATTTCACGGCGGGAATATAAATACCCGGTCGGATTATTAGGGTTACAGATCAGGATCGCTTTAGTACGCTCATTGATCAGCTCTTCGAACTTCTCCACTTTTGGTAGGGAAAAACCTTCCTCGATCGTTGTCGTCACCGTACGGATCACCGCCCCCGCCGAAATGGCAAAAGCCATATAGTTGGCATATGCAGGCTCTGGCACGATAATCTCATCACCAGGATTCAGACAACTCAGGAAAGCGAACAATACGGCTTCCGAACCACCTGTTGTAATGATAATATCATCCGCCACGAGATTTATATCATACTTCTTATAATATCCTACTAATTTTTCACGATAACTACGATATCCCTGACTAGGGCTGTATTCCAACACCGATCGATCGATCGTCCGGATCGCATCCAATGCCGCTTGCGGGGTAGGCAGGTCAGGCTGACCGATATTCAAGTGATAGACATGAACACCTCTCTGTTTGGCAGCATCAGCCAACGGGGCAAGTTTACGAATTGGGGAAGCCGGCATATCGACTCCTCGTTGTGAAATATTAGGCATTACTATTACGGTTTGTTTTTAGAATGAGACAAAGGTATACATTTTAGTTGAAAGTTGAAAGTTGAGAGTTGAAAGTTGAGAGCGAAAATAACTTTCAACTTTCAACTCTTTACATTCCCGGACGCGGCGAATCCTTACTTGCATGCATAGTCGAGATAAAGGCATTCGGATCGATTTCCTTCACTTCATCTTTCAAACGGGGCAGGTCTTTACGCTCGGCAATGGTAAAGATGATCTCTTTTTCCTTTCCTTCATACATACCGCGACCATGCAAGAAAGTACCTCGCATCCCCATCTTTCCTACAATCAGTTCTTTTACCTCCTGCGTTTTCTGCGATACGATAAACACCGCCCGGTTTGGATTCTCGGTCTGGAACATTTCCACCACCTTTCCGAATACGAAGATAGCAAACCAAGAGTACAGAGGCACCGCCCAATCTTGGAATACAAGTAACCCCAACATCACCACGGTCGAATCTATGACAATAATCATATTGCTTACCTTCAAATTTGAATTTAGGGCGATCACACGGGCCAACACATCCGTACCGGCGCTCGTACTTTGCGCACGGAACACACAAGTCACTCCAAGTCCCAAAATTGCACCACCGTAAAAGCAAGCAATAAAACTGTCATTCTCAACTAATGGCTGATTAGCAAACAGATATGAAAAACTATCTGTAAAAATGGATATCAAGACAAAAGTCACAATTGTTTTCGGCCCTGACGCCAAACCGAGTTTTTTCATGGCCAAAAGCAACAAAGGCACATTAAAACAAAGAGCAGTCGCACCCATCGGCAATCCTTCGGGCATAAAAGAGAAAAGCCCCTGCGTCACGTGGTGCAAAACAATCGATATACCATATACCCCTCCCGGTACGATTTTATAAGGTGCAAGAAATAAGCTGTAACTAAGTGCCTGCAAAAAAGCACCGATAACGATCAAAGTGTAGTCTGCTACATTTTTTTTCAGCGTGGTATTAGAAACCAGATTAAACGGTTGTTCCATGTTTGCGTTGTTGTTCGATTTTTTGTATTGTTCATTATTTGTTAAAACAGCGCAAAGATATATAAAAAAGAAGAGATTGTACACATAAAACATACAATCTCTCCTGCTATCAAAAATAACCTAGCCCAGATTGAATTATCAGAAATTCAAAGTACGGTTATTATTATTTGTCACATTCAACAGAACCACATATTTGCGATACTGTTCAGGTGTAAGAACCTTCTTCATCAACTTCAAATTTCCATAAACAGCCTGACGCATCTTTTTGTCACGCATTTTTTCACTTGCCCGGAGACTTTCTCCTTGCATATCCAGAAAATACTCATTGATATTTGCTACTTCATTGGCCTGATAAGAGGACAACTGCAAATAGTTGCTCAATTTTTCAAAGTTAATAGCAAACGGTTCTTTACTCACATTGTTACGGTTCTCGCGTGCAAAACCCATTGTTGCACATAATAAAACGGCTGCAACAGCCATACCTAAACGTCTCATAATACCTAAACATTAAATTGTTAAACCTAAACACAGGGGCCATTTGCCCCTTTTCTTTTTACCTTTTATCTTTTCGTTACTGCAAATATAACAATGTGTTTTATAATATTGTTCTTGAACATATTCAAATATTGTTAACGATTAGCAAATTGGATACTATTTAACAATTAAGAAATCTTTTTGAAGCTCAAATGAAACATTTACTACAAATAAGACACCATACTCCCTATCAAACAACCGAATCGATAGTGCACAGATATTAACATCAGAAATTTCGTCATGACTACTTACAAATCGGACGACCTTTGATTTACAAAGCCAGTCTGGGTTGGGATTCCAATTCAAGCAAGAACTTTTTAGCCGGAAGCCCGCCGCCGTAACCTGTCAACGAACGGTCACTACCGATCACCCGATGGCAAGGAGCGAATATCGATATGGAGTTTGCACCATTGGCATTGGCAACCGCACGGACTGCTTTGGACATACCGATACGCTGGGCCATTTCACCATAAGAAACTGTCTTTCCAAAAGGTATTTCCAGCAATTCGTTCCATACTGTTTTTTGAAAGTCCGTACCAACAAAGAGAAGCGGCACATCAAACTCTTTACGCTTTCCGGCAAAAAACTCGTCGAGTTGCCTTGCTGCTTTCTCAATTACTTCCGATGTACCTACCTCAAATTCGGAACACAGCATCCGTTTCAATCTCCGGTCTACATGATCACGATGTTTTTCTACCTGCCAGTCACATAAACAAAGTTTGTCACCAAACGAACCGAGTAGCAACAGGCCGCAGGGCGATTCGTAACGCTGTACTTTGATAATATTTTTCTCTTTCTTCATAATAAACTTATACTAATAATTTATGCTTCTCATACGATGGCCTCACCCAACGCAGATAAACACCAAGCGAAGCCAGACAACAACCGGCTCCCACTCCATAGGCCACAGCCAATCCGGCACAGGAAGCGATAAAACCGGCCGAAAGCATCCCGATACCGACACCCAAATCAAAAGAGGTCAGATAAGTAGAAGTCGCCGTTCCACGCATATTATGTGGAGCGACATTGACAAAGAGGCATTGGAAAGCCGGAACCCCTACTCCATACCCGATACCGATCATCAAGGCGCAGACAAAGAAAACCCAAGACTGGTGGACAGTTGCAAACACGGTAAACGTCACCAACAAGCAGACCGCAGAACAGACCGATACCCAATGAATCTTCCCATGATCGACCAGCCTACCGGAGACCAGCCGCGACGTCCCCACTCCTACCGCCATATAAATAAAGAAATAGCCAGGATTGGCCACTTCTATTTCCTTTCCGTACAAAACGACAAAAGAAGTAATCATCCCATAAGGAATTGCAACCAGGATATAAGCGAGCGCAGCCGGCAACGCCTTCACCAGGATAAAACGGTCGAGGGAAAAATGCGGCCGCGGAACCTTTTCTCGCTTCGGATAGCGGATCAGGCAGACAGAACCGACCCCGATAAAAGCAGCCATCCAACCAATAAAGACAACCAGATTAAACCCACCTTTCCCATAGATGGCAACAGCTGCCAACGGAGCCAACGACATCGCCAAATTGATTGTCAGACCGTAAAATCCCATTCCTTCACCACGCCGGGAGGAAGGGATCACATCAATCGCAATCGTATTGCCGGCAACCGAAGTCAACCCCATAAAACCACCCTGAACGAAACGGACAGCCATAATAGTCAACATAGTCGTGGCAATCAGATACCCGCCGAACATGAAAGCAAAAACGAAGAAGGCGAAAAGATATAAAGGCTTACGCGAAAAGCAATCCACCAAAAAACCCGAAAAAGGCCGGACACAGAGCAGACCGATTGTATAACTGGACAACGCGATCCCCACATTTGCCGTACTGATCCCCAAAACTTCCACCAGATAGACCGGCATCGTCGGCATCAGCATATAGAAAGAGAAGTTCATCAGGAAATAAGAAATGCAACATTGCACAAAATTCCGATTCCATAATATGGGTTTACAATCTTTCATTTTATTCACGCCAGTTCACTCAATTCCAGCCAGCGCATTGTTTTTTCATCTATTTCTTCTATCACTTTTGCGATACGTTCGGATTTAGCCAACAGTTCGTCATTGCTCAACGTACCGCTGCTCATGGCCGTTTCCAACTCTGCTTTTTCGGCTTCAAGCAGAGGAATCTCGACCTCGAGCGCTTCAAACTCCTTGCGTTCCTTGAAAGTCAGTTTCTTTTTCTGCACCTTTTCAAGACGCGACGTTTTCTCCACAGTGGGGGCCATTCTTGCCTGTCGTGCAGCTTCAGTCTCTTTTTCCAACTGATCCTGCACCTCTTTCCACTCGCGATATTGCGTGTAGTTGCCCGGAAAATCCTTTATATCGGCATTTCCCCGAAACACCAACAGATGATCGACCACCTTATCCATAAAATAGCGGTCGTGCGACACGACGATCGCACATCCTTTGAAGTTCCGCAGATATTCCTCCAACACATTCAGCGTGACGATATCCAGGTCGTTCGTCGGTTCGTCGAGCACAAGAAAGTTCGGGCTACGCATCAAGACCGTGCAGAGATATAAACGGCGTTTTTCTCCCCCACTCAGCTTGTAAACGTAATTATGCTGTTTTTCCGGAGCGAAAAGGAAATAGTTCAGGAACTGTGAAACACCCATCTTCTTCCCGTCACCGAGGTCAACATATTCCGCGATATTCTGGACCACATCGATCACCTTCATCTGCTCGTCGAACTGGAGGCCGTCTTGGCTGTAATAACCGAACCGGACCGTTTCTCCTACGTCAAAACGACCGCTGTCAGGCTCCACTTCCCCCATCAGCATCTTGATGAAAGTAGATTTTCCCGTTCCGTTATTCCCGACAATCCCCATCTTTTCATAACGGGCGAATATATAGTTAAAATCTTCCACGATCTTCAGATCGCCGAAACGTTTCGAAACATGTTCCGCCTCGAAAATCTTCGATCCGATATACGACGCCTTCACATCCAAGTTGACATTACCGGCCTCATGCTGCTGTTTGGCTTTCTTTTCAAGCTCGTAGAAAGCATCGATCCGGTACTTCGCCTTTGTCCCACGCGCCTGCGGCTGACGGCGCATCCAGTCGAGCTCCTTGCGAAGCAAGTTACTGGCCCGGTCCACCTCGGCATTCAACGCGTCCATTCGTTCTTGTCGTTTTTCCAGATAATAGCTGTAATTTCCTTTATACTGATAAATCTGTTTCCGGTCTATCTCGATAATCTCACTACAGACACGATCCAGAAAATAACGGTCGTGCGTCACCATCAAAATACTAATGTTCGCGCGAGAAAGATATCCTTCCAGCCATTCGGTCATTTCCAAGTCCAGGTGGTTGGTTGGCTCGTCAAGGATGATCAATTCGGGATCGGTGATCAACACGTTTGCCAAAGCCACCCTTTTCAACTGCCCGCCGGAAAGCGTTTCCATCTTCTGGTCGAAGTTATGGATTTTCAGCTGTCCCAAAATCTGCTTGGTACGCTGTTCATAATCCCAGGCTTTCAAGTTATCCATCCTAAGCAGGATATCTTCGAGATTGGAATGATCGCCGCTTGCCATCGCCTGCTCATATTCGGCGATCAAACGCACCGTCTCGTTCGGAGAGTAGAAACACGCTTGCAAAACAGTCAGGCCGTCCGGATAATGCGGCATCTGTTCCAGGTAGCCAACCCGCAGATCATTTCGGAACACAACCGCCCCGCTGTCATAATCCTCCTTTCCGGCTATAATATTTAGCAAAGTCGTTTTCCCCGTACCATTCTTAGCTATCAGCCCGACCTTCTGCCCTTGCGCGATTCCGAAAGTGATATCTTCGAATAAAACCAAATCGCCGAAGCTTTTAGTCAACTTATCTATTTGTAAATAACTTATCATATATTCATATCTGCTTTAAATGCAGGACAAAGATACAAAAAGATCAAGCACGATGGATGGGATTATTTCGTATATTCATGCCGAAACAGTTGCCTGCTGACAATTGTCGGCAAACAACAACTACGGCGGAAAAATCCAATTATCAGAAGGGAAAACCAGATTATCCGGCAGACGATTCAACAATATATGCCAAGCTGTTTTAAACAATCCTCTTAACAAATATGTTCCCTTTTATAATAAATTATTATTTTTGCCGCTTTAGATAAATTTTAACAGATACACTATGTTGACAACAATGATCATCGTGTTCCTGATAGGATATTTACTTATCGCTCTGGAACATCCGCTAAAAATCAATAAAGCGGGAACAGCACTCCTGACTGGAACAATCCTTTGGGTTTTATATACATTGGGGGCCCCTCAATTTATTCCGACCGCTTCAGCCGAAGAATTTAAACTTTTTTTAGACGCATTCCCATTCATAAAGGATCTGCCCTATGCAGACCAGTGTATCCGTTTCGTCATCGACCATCAGATACTGGATAGTATCGGTGAGATCGCAGAGACTTTGATCTTCCTGATCGGGGCGATGATCACCGTAGAACTCGTCGATTCTCACGGAGGGTTTATGTTCATCACCAACCGCATCACCACCAACAGCAAGCGGAAGTTATTGTTCGTCATTGCTACGATCACCTTTTTCATGTCAGCAGTCCTGGATAACCTGACTACTTCCATCGTCATGGTCATGCTGATCCGAAAATTGATCGGCAATTATAAGGAGCGCTGGATTTTCGGCAGCATCATCGTGATTGCCGCCAACAGCGGCGGGGCCTGGTCGCCCATCGGCGACGTGACAACGATCATGCTGTGGGTAAGGGGAAATATCTCGACTTCGGCAACGATCCCGCATCTCTTTTTACCGAGCCTCGTATCGGCATTAGTCCCAGTATTGATCATATCCCGCTATTTGCACGGCAAAGTTACGCCTCCCAACGCTTTTGAGGAAAACCGTGACAACCTTCTATTAAAAGTATTGAAAGCGAACGAAAAACTGGCGATCCTCTGCATTGGCGTGTTCTGTCTGCTGTTCGTCCCAGTGTTTAAAACGATCACGCACCTGCCCCCTTTCATGGGGATTTTGATGGGAGTCGGTATCCTGTGGATATTCACTGAATTGATGTACCGGAAAACTCCGATCAACGAGGACCTGAAACTCCGTTTATCGAAAGTAGTGAGCCGTATAGACGGAGCTACTCTGATGTTCTTCCTCGGTATCTTACTGGCTGTGGACGCACTGCGTTGCAGTGGTGTTTTAGGCAGTTTTTCCCTCTGGTTGGACGATACGATCGGCAATGTATATGCCGTCAACCTGATTATCGGAACGCTCTCCGCCATCGTCGATAACGTTCCGCTCGTCGCCGGTGCTATCGGAATGTACCCCGTTGCCTCGGATGCGATGGTCGCTACGGCTGCTGATCCGGCTTATATAGCCAATTTCGTACAAGACGGCGTGTTCTGGCAATTCCTAGCCTATTGTGCCGGCGTGGGTGGCAGCATGCTGATCATCGGTTCTGCTGCCGGAGTTGTCGTTATGGGACTGGAAGGGATCAATTTCATCTGGTATCTAAAAAGAATCTCGTTGCTCGCACTGGCCGGCTATCTGTCGGGAGCCGCTGTTTACATCCTACAAAATGTACTATTAGGCATATAAAAAGATTCTTATTATATTTGTCGGCAATAAATATAAATATACACAATGAATTTCATTTCCAAACTATTCAAGAAGAAAGAAGAAGAAACAGAAGTCGTATCGAAAGGCTCCGTAGAGGAGTTCGTTACGCTGATCCGCGTGTATTACCAGGCGGTAATGGCTGTGCAGTTAGGTATCACCAACCTCAATATATTGAACGATATGGCGTTGTTCAAACGGATGCTTAAGATCCCGACTCAGAACAACAAGTTGGGCATAGCCGAGAAATCCCGTTCCCGCAAAATCCTAATGCAAGAATACGGGCTGAACGAAAACTTCTTCAAGGAAATCGATGCCTCCATCAAAAAGAACTGCAAGACGCAGAACGACATCAAATCCTATTTCATCATGTATCAGGGATTCAACAACGACCTGTTCTCCCTGCTCGACAACCTGATGCAATGGAAATTCCGCTTCTCCATGCTAGTGAAGAAACTGTTATATTCGCAGACACAAAAGACCATCCATGAGATTGTAACCCGTTCGGAATGGAAAGATGTCAGTGTTCAGAAAGTCGCCTGGAGAATACGGAAATACAAAGAAACGCTCGGCTATTCGGAAGAATGGATGACCGACTTCGTGTACAATGTCGTGCTGATGGCCAAAGAAGATGCCAAAAGACAGAAGAAAGAAGACAAATAACACCGTGACTATATGAGCTACCTGTTCTTAGAATACCCGAAATGCAACACCTGCCGAAATGCAAAAAAATGGCTGGATGAGCATAAAATAACGTACGAGGATCGTCATATCATCGATCGCAATCCTTCTGTCGAAGAACTGACAGAATGGATCAAACGCAGCAAGCTTCCTTTGAAAAACTTTTTCAACACCAGCGGACTGGTTTATAAGGAGATGAAATTGAAGGACAAGCTGCCTGCGATGAGCGAAGCGGAACAGATCGCTTTGCTGGCTTCGGACGGCAAATTGATCAAGCGCCCTTTGCTGATCAGTGAAAATCAAGTTTTGGTCGGTTTCAAAGCGGACGAATGGAACAACCTGGTAAAATAATGAAAACGCCAGCCACTCAGCCGATAGAGCAACATCCGTTAGGGTTCTTCCTCCCGGAAAACACGAAATTATTGATGCTGGGCAGTTTCCCACCTCCGCGTGCACGCTGGTCGATGAATTTCTACTATCCGAATATCCAAAACGACATGTGGCGGATACTCGGACTGGTTTTCTATAACGATAAAGAATATTTCTTAGAAACCAAAAAAGCTTTCAGTGAAGAGAAAGCAAAAGCCTTCTGCCGGGAAAAAGGGATCGGAATCGGTGATACGGCTATGGAAATCATCCGTTTAAAGAATAATGCTTCCGACAACTTCCTGCAAGTGGTCACACCGTTGAACCCGGTTGAGGTTCTGGCCAAAATACCAGAATGCGAAGCAATCGTCGTAACAGGTCAAAAGGCAATGGACACGCTTATCGCCACGCTGCCTCCGGTTGAAGAACCCAAAGTCGGCTCCTACTCCCGTTTCACCCTGTCGAGCCGCATTTTCCATCTCTACCGCATGCCTTCTTCCTCCCGGGCTTACCCCAAGCCGTTAGAGGAAAAGGCCGCAGTATATAAACAGATGTTCGAGGATTTAAAGATGATATAAATCAGTCACTTTCGGCTTGATCCTAAAGTAACCATCATCCGCAATGAAAATACCGGTTTACCAGTTCAAGCATTCCTTCCGGATCATTTTTCAGGTCTTCACGTAATGTCGTGTCATCATAACTTTCCAGTTTTTTTATGATACCGTCAATCATGCTCGGACTAAAGACATTATACTGTTCGAATATCCCCCTCTGCTGTTGCAGGCGTTTGGCAGAGGCGGCACAGCTATCCGGCAGTTGGTCCAATGTTTCCAAACGAGCCTTGTTTTCTTCCTGATGAATATTCACGTTCACATAAGTCTTTTCTGCAATATCCAACGCATCCGGGATTTCAAACCCGTAACGGCAAGCGACCGCCAGTCCCGCCAACAACTGATATAAATCGGCCGATCCGTCCGGCGAACGCATTTCGACCGTCTGCTTCTGCGTCGTGTCATAATGACTATCTGCCTCCAACGGGTTTGCCAGCGAACACATATCCTTCTTGGCAGCCCACCCCAACGGAACACGCACTAAAACAGAGCGGTTACGGTCGCCCCAGCAAATATTCGTCGGAGCCTCCTGGTGAGGAACCAGACGGAAATAAGAAGTCGGATTCGTATTGCCGAAAGCCGTAATGGACGGAGCTAACTTCATCATGCCGGCAATTGCCTTACGAGCCGTTTCCGACAAAACGCCATCCTGCAACATCTGATTCTTGCCATCCTTCATAATACGCATATGTATATGCAGACCGGAACCCGCTTTTCCAGCCGTGATCTTCGGAGCAAACGTAATGTTCAACCCGTACTCGTATGCCAGATTACGGATCACCCATTTGGCAATCATCAACTGGTCGGCGGCATCTTCCACCCGCGTAGGCAGGAATTCAATCTCATTCTGTTCATATATTTTACCATTCAAGGTAAAATTACCAACTTCCGAATGCCCGTATTTTATCTGTCCTCCCGCTTGTGCGATATATTGCATACATTGCGTACGGAACTGGTTGAACTTCGCATAAGGCCCCGATTCATGATATCCGCGTTGATCAGTTGCCGGGAACAAATCTTCCTCATCCGCAATCACATAATACTCCAGCTCTCCCATCGCCTCGAACTGCATACCTGTCACATCCGAAAACGCCTTGCTTGCCTTGTGCAGCGTATATTCAGGCGAGCTTTCCAGCGGTTCGCCATCCTTATTAAAGAACGAGCACAGCATGCTCAACGTCGGCAATTCGGAAAAAGGATCGATAAACGCCGTACGGAAACGCGGAATCACATACAAGTCGCTGCTACCCGCCTCGATAAACGAAAACAGGCTAGAACCGTCCACACGTTCCCCGCAGGTCAGGATTGCATCCAGATATGCAGCATTGTTAATAACAAAATTCAATGTTTTCAAGCGCCCGTCACCGGCAGGATACATAAAGTTCACCATCCGGATATTCTTCTCTTTAATGTACGATACGATATCCGCCTTTGTAAATTCGGCAGATGGCTTCTGAAGGAACTCAACCAAAAGGTTGGCATTCATGTCTAATTCGTCTTTCATGTCTTTGTCGATTGTTTGTATAATTATATACCCGATTAACAACTCTATTACACCAAAGATAGGAAAGAAATTCCGGGAATCACCAAAGAATCGAGAAAATAAGTGGTTTCATCAACTATTTTTCGTACATATAGTTGGAATTATAGAATATTCTCTTACCTTTGCACCCGCAAACACGGAAGTAGCTCAGTTGGTAGAGCACTGGTCTCCAAAACCAGGTGTCGGGAGTTCGAGCCTCTCCTTCCGTGCCAAAAGGAAATCATTTCGATTTCAACAATTCCGCAATCTGTTCCCCAAACACAATATTCAATATCTGATCTTTTTTATCGCTGTCCAATTTTATTTGCAGAACAGCTTCGGTCGATGTTCCATTTCCTTTCGCCATAACATATTTATCGGGAAATGTAATAACATCTATTACAGACATCTGCAAAGCATTTGCAATTTGCAATAGCGTATTATATTTCAATTCGCGTTCACCCGACATGATCAAGCTAAATCCAGCCTGCTTCATACCAATCTGCATAGCAAGATATTCCTGCGAATAGCCTCTATTTCTTCGAATTGTATCTATATTCTCCAATATACTGTTCATACTTTCAAATTAACAATTGTCTAAGAAGAAAATAAGCATACATCGTAATATTTTATTGCGATTATTTTTGCATATATAACATTTTGCAATATCTTTGCTGCTGATACAATTCAAAACTATTAACGAGGATTGTGTTTACAAAACTCATTCTTAAATCAATCAAGAGAGTTGTTAACCTATAAAGATATAATCAAATGTGTAAATTTTTATCTAAAATATATGTTCCACCTAATACATGTTGCCTATGATCTATCATCTCTAAATTCCGTTTTTTTAGCTGGATAGCAATATCCATATTAGTTTTTTAACCTTATATTCATTTAATATCCAAACACATGGAAAGATATTCTTTAAACCATTTATTCAGGATGCTCGGCTGTTTTATGCTTTGCATCATGTTTACAGCAACGGCATTCGCACAACAAAAGACTATAAAAGGAACTGTTGTGGATGCGACCGGTGAGCCCTTAATCGGTGTCAACGTATCAGTAAAAGGGACAACAATCGGTATAATCACCGATATTGACGGCAATTACACATTGGAAGTTCCCTCCAAATCAACTATCGTCTTTTCTTACATCGGCTATCAAACTCAAGAGGTTGCAGTAAGTAACCAATCAACGATCAATGTAACTTTAAAAGAAGACACTCAAAAACTGGAAGAAGTCGTAGTAGTCGGCTACGGCACACAAAAGAAAGTGACTGTAACCGGTTCTGTTGCCAGTGTATCCGGCGAAGAACTGAAAGCCTCACCGACAACCAACCTTACCAACGGCATGGTAGGCCGTATGCCAGGTGTTATCGGTTTTCAGACAGCTGATGAACCGGGTGGTGGCGGTACCACAATTCGTATACGTGGTACAAATTCTTTAGGCAGTAATGACCCATTGGTTGTAATCGATGGTGTGCCCGACCGTGATGGTGGTATGAACCGATTGAACCCGACTGAAATTGAATCAATCTCCGTATTGAAAGACGCATCTGCCGCCATCTATGGTGCACGTGCAGCGAACGGTGTAATTTTAATTACAACAAAACGCGGAAAAGAAGGTAAACCAGTTGTTTCATTTAACGCAAGTGCAGGTTTCTCACAACCAACCCGTTTACCCAAAATGACTAATTCATACGAATATGCAACCATGTTGAACGAAGTTCTTCCGGGCTCTTTCTCTGACGAACAACTCGAAGGTTTCCGCACACACGCCAATCCGTGGAAATATCCAGACACCGACTGGTTTGATGAAATCGTAAAAGGCGCCTCTCCGCTATATCGTGCAGACATCGGCGTATCTGGTGGTACAGAAAAAGTAAAATATTACGCAAACTTCGGAGCTAATGGTGAAGACGGTTTGTACAGAAATTCCGCCAATCGATACGATCAGTACAGTCTGCGTACGAACTTGGATGTCAAGACCAGTAAGTATGTTGATTTCCAATTAGGTGTAACAGCCCGCTTGGAGGACACTAAATATCCGGCTAAAGGAGCAGGTGATATTTTTGGTGCAGCCCGTCGTTCTCGTCCCGACCAGGTAGCATGGTGGCCTTCAGGCGAACCGGGACCTGCAGTTGAACGCGGTGACAACCCGGCTGTAACCAGCACTGACTTGGCAGGTTTCGACCACTATAAGAACCAGTACATCCAAAACAATTTGTCAGTCAATATAAAAGTACCTTGGATCGAAGGTCTAACTTTACGCGGAAACGGTTCTTACGACATCCACTTCCAAAACCGCCGTTTGATGAAAAAACCGGTGTACTTGTACACATGGGATGGAACAACTGAAGGGAGCGAAGGATTGAGTGCATCCAAACAATGGTTGGACACTCCACAATTGGAACGTAAACACAGTGAGCAAATCGGTTGGATGCTAAACGGATTAATCGACTACAATCGTACATTCGGACAACACACTATAGGTGTTACTTTCGGTATGGAAGGACAGAAAAAGCAATACGAAGAAACATGGGCATTCCGTCAAGGTTTCATCTCCGATTCCAAACCGGAATTGAGTTTAGGGGGTGAAGAAGGGCAGTCTGCAAGAGGTTATTCTTGGAAAGAAACCCGATTGAACTATTTCGGACGTGCTTCTTATAACTACTTGGAACGCTACTTATTCGAATTTGTTTGGCGTGTAGATGGTTCTTACCGTTTCCCGAAAGAGAGCCGCTATGGATTCTTCCCCGGCGTTTCTTTAGCTTGGCGTGCTTCTGAAGAAAATTGGTGGAAAGATAATATCCGCTTTATCGATTACTTCAAACTGCGTGGTTCAGTTTCTCAGACAGGTAACGATGCATTGGTAGATGGAGATGGCAACTATGACCACTCCATCCAATATCTGACTACTTACGCATTCAACAATGCCGGTACTGTATTCGGTGGCCAGGAAAACAAACGTCTCTATCCGAGCCGTACTCCCAACCCGAATATCACTTGGGAAGTGGGTACAACTTACAATGTCGGCTTAGACTTCAAATTCTTGCAGAATCGCCTGAGTTGGGAAACAGACGTTTTCTATCACAAACGAACCAACATGCTGATCTCCCGTAATGCTTCTCTGCCTGAAATCACCGGTATCACATTACCTCGTGAAAACCTGGGAGAAATGAAGAATAGAGGCTTCGAATCATTGGTCAGCTGGCAGGATAAGATCGGAGAAGTCGAATACGGAGCATCTCTGAACATGACGTATGCACGCAACGAAATCACTTTTTGGGATGAAGTACAAAATGTGCCCGAATACCAATTCTCGACCGGCAGACCGGTAGGTAGCCGCAATATGTTACTCTACGTTGCAGACGGCATTTTCCATACACAAGCAGAAATTGATGAAGCACGTGCAAAAGGGTTATTATATTCAGACAACACCGTTCCGGGTGACATCCGTTTTAAAGATATGAATGGTGACGGTAAAATAGATGGTTTGGATCGTATCCGTCCAGAGAAGAACCAGGAACCTCGTTTTGTTGCCGGTCTGACCCTGACAGCCAAGTGGAAAGGCTTCGATTTGATGATGTTATGGCAGGGAGCAACCGGGGCTGAAGTGTATATCGAGACATGGTCAGGCTTAGTTGGCAACTTCTTGAAGAGCGACTACGACAAACGTTGGACACCGGAAAATCCGTATTCGGAAGGACCGCGTACATGGGACCGTGAAAACCAGTATTGGATCAACAACGACAATACCTATTTCATGAGAAATGCCAACTACCTACGTCTGAAAAATATTGAATTGGGTTATACATTCAATTTCGAAGGATTGAAAAAAGCGGGCATTTCCAATTTGCGTCTTTACACCAACGGGACCAACTTGATTACCATCGACGGTGTTAAAGATGCAGACCCAGAACAGCGTGACGCCAGTTTAGGAGGCTATCCTTTGAGAAAAATCATCAACTTCGGAGTTCAAGCAACATTTTAAAAGATAATTATTATGAAAACAAAATTGAAATATATCTGCCTTTCGGCAGCAGCGGGACTGACACTTTCACTTAGTTCTTGTTCCGACTTCATGGACCTCACACCTGAAGACCAGTATGACGAAGCAACAGTCTGGTCGGATGCAGATTTAGCAAAAACGGTTGTCAACGATGTCTATTCGTACGTATGCGACATAGCACAAGAAGTAAATCCAGACGCCTGGACAGATGATGCTTTCTTTACGCACGTATACGGATGCCGCGATATCAACGAGGCGACCGTCTCACCGAGCAACTTGGGCGCTTACGACCGTGACGACTGCCCGTTCAAATGGAGCAAGCAATACAAAGGAATCTATCGTGCCAATCTGGTTTTGGCAAATATCGACAACGTTCCTGAAAAGACCGGTGTAGACTTGAATATATTGAAAGGAGAAACTTATTTCCTTCGGGCATATATCTACACTGAGTTGCTCCGTGGTTTCGGTGGCGTACCCATCGTAGACAAAGTGTATAGCATTGAAGAAGCTTCGGCCTTAAATTTACCACGTGCCAATGTTGCGGATGTAATGGATTTTATTCTGAAAGACATCGAACAAGCTACCAGCCTATTACCTGAACAACAAACCGGTGTCAATTTAGGTCGTGCTACCAAAGGAGCAGCTAAAGCATTAAAAGCACGTCTGTTACTGCATGTAGCCAGCCCATTGTTTGCTGATCGTACCGTCAATAAATTAGAGTGTAACCAATATACAGGTGACCGTCAAGCATTATATCAACAAGCATTAGATGCCGCTAAAGATGTTATCAATGACAGCAATTACTCTTTGATTGACTGTAATGCCGGTACCATCAAGGAAATTGCAGAAAAATTCCATAACATCATTATCACGAACAACGAAGAGACTATCTGGTCGAAACAGTATGTAAACAAAGATTTGAATGCCGACAACTGGGTTCGTAACCGTGTAGCCCTATTGCATGGGCCGAACGGTTATCACAACTGGGCCGGAACAGCTCCGACACATGACTTGGTGATGGCTTTCGAAACAGAAGAAGGTAAAATCCCGAATACGCTATTGAAACCGGGTGAATCAACCACCGAAAATCCGTATATGAACCGTGAACCACGTTTCTATGCAACTATCGGTTATGATGGTGCAGAGTGGGGACGCCCCAGAGCTTCCGATGGAGCCGTGTTCGATGCGACTCCACTGGGTAACCTGCAATTCGGTTATTATGAATTAAGTGAAGGCGGCAATAACGTCAATGCCATATATTCAGTTGATGACGATAACAATCCCATCAAGCAGGAAAAATTCAATGGTATGGTCGGCGTTGATACCCGTATGGGACAGATCGAAAACTGGAATGGTACTTACACCGGCTATTTGGAAAAGAAATTGATCGACGGTTCTGTAGCAGCCAACGAACACAACTTCCAAACTTGTCCGATGCCTTACATCCGCTTAGCCGAAATGTATCTGATTGCAGCCGAAGCCTGTATCGAATTAAACAAATTGGATGAAGCAGTCATTTATATAGACGCTATCCGTGGACGTATCGGTCGGCCGGATACCAAAGCCACATTGGCTGTTCGCGGACAAACATTCAACCAAAGTGATCTGCGTGAATTCCTGCGCCATGAACGTCGTGTCGAATTAACTTATGAACATTCACGTTATTATGACATACGTCGCTGGATGATTGCACCGGAAATCGGAAACAAGAAATTAACCGGTGTATCAATTGTCGGCCGTTTAAAACCGGGCAAGACAGCATCTTTACCGTATGTTCATGACGAAGAAGTCTATAATTACACCTGGACAGTTCTCAATCTGAACTATATTGAGAAACGAAAATGGGACAACAAGATGTATTTCGCACCAATCAAGTTAGAAGAGACTTTACGTAATCCGGCAATCATACAAAACCCGTATTACGAATAATATCTACTCCTAAACAATCAGACTAGGGAGGAAGTAAAAAACTTCCTCCCTATTTTTTCTTGTGTATATTTTGTAATATCACTCTATCACTTTTTCATGATATCATATTAATTATCAACCGATAAAGAAGTGATACATGCCCTTTTTTATGTATCACTTCCCTATCACCATCCATCACTTGTCTCGTCCTGATTTTGGTTGACTGTGTATTAAAACAAGTCTCATTTATTTTTTAAAAAACCATTGATTTTCTTGCATTTCCTCTATATTTTTATTATCTTTGTAAGGACTTAAAGTCATATACATCCGGATGTTTCCAACCCCTACACCCCCATGTACAGACCGCCGTCACCCGGGTGTTCAGAAATGTAAATCCGGGTGTAAAGAAAGTTAATTAGACACTTCTCTCAGTTTTATTCATTGGTTTTATCAAAAATACAGCTTATGTCACACGCTTATGTAGTACGTCCCAAAGTGGACAAAAGCGGAGAAACAGAAAAAATCCGCTATTATGGTGTCCCGGTAACATCCGGGCAAGTATCGACCGAACAACTGGCTACATGTATCTCTACCCGGTGCACGCTTTCAAGAGGCGAAATACTGGCTGCCATAATCGAAATCGGACGCGAAATCCAGTTCCAACTGGATATGGGGTACACCATAAACCTTCACGGCATAGGAACATTGTTCCTCTCGGCCGGAAGTGAAGGATATGAAAACCCGAAAGACTGCACGCCTCATCGCGTGAAAGCTAAACGGCTATGCATCAAGGCTGATCCGGAAATGAAGAAGTTCATGAAAAGACTCAAGTTTGAAAGGTGGAAATAATTTGCAAGTAGAAATTCATGATAAAAAACAATCAAAGATGAAGGTAACGTTATATCGATATGAAAAGGAGACGCTCGTCATGCGTTCCGTTGAAATGGAAAAACTGCAGGCTGCCCTACGAACAGAGAATCTCAACAAACCGGTCAGCACCACACGCAACAAAGCCATGTTTACACTGCCCGGCACGCAAAACAGCTACATACAGAAACTTCCGGTGGTCGTTTTCGGAGGGACTTTCCGCAAGACAGGCGAACCCGCCCCTCCCATGCGCGACTATTCGGGATTGGTGCTGCTCGAAGTAAACCATCTTTCCGACTTGCAAGAAGCGGTACAAATCCGGCAACAAGCCGCCATGATGCCGCAAACGCTACTGGCATTCGTCGGCTTTAGCGGGAAAAGCGTGAAAATAGTGATCCCGTTCACACTGCCGGACGGGACGCTTCCACGCTCACCCGAACAGGTCAAACGATTCCACTCGCAAGCCTACTTGACGGCAGTCAAATACTACCAGCCACAATTAGGACGTAACATCACACTGAAAGAACCGGTCCTACAGCACGGATGCCGCATGAGCTACGATCCGCAGCCGGTATACAACCCCGATGCCGTCGCCATCCGGATCGAGCAACCGATGCGGATGGCGGATTCGGAAGAGATCCGTATCGTCCCGGAAGAACCATCCGAACCACTTCAAAGGCTAATGCCCGGTATGTCACGCAACTATCGGATCGCTACACTGTTCAGCATAGCGATGGTAGACGCCATCCGAAAATCAGGACAAATAAAAGACGGGGATCTCAAGCCGGTCTTTACCCTATTAGCCGATAATTGCCTGAAAGCCGGTATCCCGGAAGAGGATGCCGTACAATGCACACTGCTTTACAACGATCTGAGATCCAAAGAGATGGAAATCCGCATGACTTTCCGATCCGTCTACACACTGAAAGAAGCGCTCGCCGGAAAAACATTCATGCCTGAAATCATGTCGCTGACTTTGCAATTAGAAGAATTCATGCTGCGCCGTTACGAAATCAGAAACAACAAGATGAGTGGCGAAGTGGAATACCGAGACAAATCGCTCCTACGTTTCACATTCAGCCCTTTCACCCGCGAAGTCCGCAACTCCATCTGTACGGAAGCGCACAAAGAAGGGTTGAACGTCTGGGATAAAGACATCGAACGATATGTTTACTCGGACAACATACCCACTTTTTTCCCGATAGAAGAATATCTCGGACATCTGCCCAAATGGGATGGCAAAGATCATATCCGGAAGCTTGCCAAACGCGTACCTTGCAACAATATCCGATGGGCAGACCACTTCCACAGATGGTTCCTCAGTATGGTAGCGCACTGGTTAGGGTTGGACCGGGAACATGGCAACAGCACTACTCCCCTACTGGTCGGCGACCAGGGATGCGGCAAATCGACTTATTGCCTGAACATCCTGCCTCCCGAACTGCGGCAGTTCTACACAGACAGCATCGATTTCAGCAAGCGCCGGGATACGGAGTTGGCTTTGCACCGCTATGCCCTGGTAAACATAGACGAGTTCGATTCCGTCAAGGATACGCACCAAAGCTACCTGAAGCATATCCTGCAAAAAGCGAATGTCAGTACACGGCTGCCCTATCAGACGGCCAACAGGAATTTAAGACGTTACGCCACATTCATCGCGACAAGCAACAACTTCAATATCCTGACCGACCCGACCGGTAGCCGACGTTTCATTTGCATCGAAGTCACAGACACCATCGATTATATACAACCGATCGACTACGAGCAGCTGTATGCACAGGCGATGGAAGCATTGGCTAACGGCGAACGCTACTGGTTCACACACGAGGAAGAAACCGAAATAGTCGCCAACAACCGGCAATTCCAGCAAATACCGCCCGAAGAACAACTGTTCCTGCAATATTTCCGACTCCCGAAAAAGAATGAGGTAGGCGAATTTCTTCTGTCGATAGAGATTTTAGGGCGGATCAAGCAGAAACAACGTGATTTCAGCTACACAAAAACCGTCATTTCCAACTTCGGACGTCTTTTGAAGCGAAACGGCATTCCTTCGAAAAGAAGCAACAGAGGCACTATATATCAGGTAGTTGAACTAAGCAAGTCCTAAAAAGACTTTTAACTTATAAAAAAGCGGTGACATATGAGTGATATAAGCGTGATAGATATTTCAAGCACCAATTGCATATCATCATACTAATATACAGTCAGTTAAAAATAAAAAGTGATACAGTGATATTGATTTTCGGAATCAAGTTTTTTTTGTATATGACATATACACTTCGCATAACAAATTATTTATTGCAAAACACATTGCACTTATTACAACATTTTGTAACTTTGGGCAATATCTCAATTCACCGAATTGCTAATTTAATAATATCATGAAGAACAGAAAATTAAGAATGGGAATGGTTGGAGGAGGTAGTGACGCCTTCATCGGGGCGATCCACCGTCGCGCAGCCTTTATGGACAATCAGATCGAATTAGTTTGCGGATGTTTCAGCGTAGACCCTGAGATATCCAAAAGCTCCGGTTTATCGTACTTTTTGCCGGAAGACCGGATTTACAGCACTTACCAAGAAATGTTCGAACACGAAATGACCTTACCGGAAGGAGAAAGGATGGATTTTGTCACGATCGTGACTCCCAACCGTTGGCATTTCGAACCAGCTATGATGGCTCTTGAAAGAGGGTTCCATGTGGTCGTGGATAAACCGATGACGTTCTCACTCGAAGAGGCCAAACAACTACAGAAAAAAGTGGAAGAGACCGGATTAGTGCTGGCTCTGACACATGTATACTCGGCCTATCCGGCAGTAAAAGAGGCGAAAGCCCGTATCGCGAAAGGCGAACTCGGAAAATTGCGCCGCGTCTATGTAGAATATACGCAAGGATGGCTTTCCGAACGTATCGAATTGCTAGGTGGCAACAATGCCGGATGGCGCACGGACCCGAAACGTTCCGGCAAAGCCGGTTGCATAGGGGATATCGGAACACATGCCTGGCATTTGAGCGAATATATTACCGGACTGAAAGTCAAAGAACTATGTGCCGACCTGAAGGCATTCGTTCCCGGACGTCCGATCGATGACGACGGGGCGGCATTCCTTCGCTACGAAAACGATGTGACAGGCGTCTTGACCGCAACACAGATCGGAACTGGCGAAGCCAATAATATCCGCATCCGTATTTATGGTGAAAAAGGCGGACTGGAATGGCGCCAGATGGAGCCGAACACGCTGACATTGAGATGGAGAGATCGTCCGACTGAAATATTGGATATCGGCAACAACGGTTACCTGACCCCCGAAGCCCTGTGGAATACCCGAACTCCGGCAGGACACCCGGAAGGTTTTATCGAAGCTTTTGCCAATATCTACCGCAATTTCTCACTTACCGTCAGAGCTATCAAAAACGGAGAAACACCCAGTGGAGACTGCTTGGATTTCCCGACCGTATACGATGGCGTAAGAGGTATGCAATTCATTGAAACAATGGTGGAAGCCGGATATAACGACAATGTAAAATGGCAAAAATGGATTGATTGAAATCCTGAAAAACCGTAAATAAATAACATCTTATGAAACTAAACGTACTTGCTTGCTGCCTGTCCCTGCTCGGGACGGCAGCTTTCGCTCAAAAAAACGAGTGGAGAGATCCTAACGTAAACGAGATCAACAGAGCTCCCATGCACACCAACTATTTCGCATACGAAGACGAAAACAGTGCATTGAAAGGATGTAAGGAATCATCCGGGAATTTTATGACCTTGAACGGTAACTGGAAATTCTTCTGGGTAAAAAATGCAGATATGCGCCCGACAGATTTTTACCAGGTGAACTTCAACGACAAGGGATGGGATAATCTGAAAGTACCCGGCTTGTGGGAACTGAACGGTTATGGCGACCCGATCTATGTGAATGTCGGGTATCCTTGGAGAAGCCAGTTCAAGAACAACCCGCCTGAAGTTCCTACGGAAAACAACCACGTAGGTTCTTACCGTAAAGAGATCATGGTTCCGGCAGACTGGAAAGGAAAAGAGATATTCGCTCATTTCGGTTCTGTCACATCAAACATGTATCTTTGGGTGAACGGACAATTCGTCGGCTACAGTGAAGACAGCAAACTTGAAGCCGAATTCAATCTGACCAAATACCTGAAACCAGGGAAAAACCTGATCGCATTCCAGGTGTTCCGCTGGTGCGACGGGACTTATCTGGAAGACCAGGATTTCCTCCGCCTCTCCGGAGTAGGCCGCGACTGCTACCTCTATGCCCGCACTCCGAAATACATTCAGGACATCCGCGTGACTCCGGATTTGGATGCACAATATAAAGACGGTACTTTAAATGTTTCCCTGAACCTGAAAGGCAGCGGGACAGTCGACCTGAAACTGTTAGATAAGGCCGGCAAAGAAGTCGCTACTTCGTCGGTCAAAGGTTCGGGCAAAGTTTCCACCGACATGGCAATAAGCAATCCTGAGAAATGGACTGCCGAAACTCCGGTTCTCTACACACTGATCGCAACTTTGAAAAACGGCAGCAACACGACTGAGGTTATTCCGGTGAAAGTCGGTTTCCGCAAGATCGAATTGAAAAACGCCCAGATATTGGTAAACGGACAACCAGTCTTGTTCAAGGGAGCCGACCGGCACGAAATGGATCCGGACGGAGGTTACGTCGTATCGCCGGAGCGCATGATCCAGGACATCAAGGTCATGAAGGAATACAACATCAATGCCGTACGTACTTGTCATTATCCAGACAACAATTTATGGTATGACCTCTGCGACAAATATGGTATTTATGTCGTTGCTGAAGCAAATGTAGAATCGCACGGTATGGGATACGGTGACAAGACGTTGGCTAAAAACCCGCTGTTCGCCAAAGCACATATGGAACGCAACCAGCGCAACGTCCAGCGTGGTTATAATCACCCATCCATCATTTTCTGGTCATTAGGCAACGAGGCCGGCATGGGTCCAAACTTCGAAGCTTGTTATACCTGGATCAAGAACGAAGACAAATCACGTGCCGTGCAATACGAACAGGCACGGACAAGCGAATTCACCGATATCTATTGCCCGATGTACCGCGACTATAAAGGTAGTGAAGAATATTGCAAGGGAGACATCGACAAACCGCTTATCCAATGCGAATATGCGCACGCGATGGGCAACTCTCAAGGGGGATTCAAAGAATATTGGGATCTGATCCGCAAATATCCGAAATACCAAGGTGGCTTTATCTGGGATTTCGTTGATCAGTCTTTGCGTTGGAAAACAAAAGACGGCGTTCCTTTCTATGCTTATGGCGGCGACTGGAACAAATATGACGCTTCCGACAACAACTTTATGGACAACGGCTTGATAAGCCCGGACCGCAAACCGAATCCGCATATGCACGAAGTCGGGCATATCTACCAGTCCATCTGGGTGACTCCGTCCGACTTGGCTAACGGTGTCGTAAACGTATACAACGAAAACTTCTTCCGTAACCTAGACGGTTACTATGCAGAATGGGAATTGCTGGCTAACGGCGAAGTGGTTCAGACAGGCATGGTCAAAGACCTGGAAGTAGCTCCGCAACAGACCAAGTCCATAAAACTGAATTATAGCACAGAGGGCATTTGTAAATGCAAAGAACTCTTGCTGAATGTGGCCTTTAAGTTGAAAAAAGCGGAAACATTGCTGCCTGCCGGTTATACGGTAGCCAAAAACCAGTTGACGATCCGCCCGTACAATGCTCCGAAACTGGATTTGCAGAATGTACACCAAGTGAACATTGAGACTGTCATTCCGACCATTAAAGATAATGACATCAATTATCTGATCGTCGAAGGAGAGAATTTCCGCATGGACTTCGATAAGCATGACGGTTTCTTGTGCAGATACGATGTAAATGGCATGACGATGCTGAAAGAAGACGGAAAACTGACTCCGAACTTCTGGCGTGCTCCGACCGACAACGATATGGGAGCCAACCTGCAAAACAAATATGCCGCCTGGAAAGAACCGGGATTGAAACTGGTTTCTCTGACAAACAAAATCGAAAACGACATGGCTACTGTCAATGCCGAATACACGATGGATGCAGTAAAAGCCAAATTGTATCTGACTTATACGATCAACAACGAAGGCGCAGTGAAAGTCACACAGAAAATGGTAGCCGACAAATCGGCTGAAGTTTCCGATATGTTCCGCTTCGGCATGCAGATGCAGATGCCTAAATGCTTGGATCAGATCAACTATTACGGCAGAGGTCCGATCGAGAACTATTCCGACCGTAACAACGTCACCGACCTGGGTAATTACAGACAGACTGTAGACGAACAGTTCTACTCTTATATCCGCCCGCAGGAAACAGGAACCAAAACGGATATCCGTTGGTGGAAACAGACCAACAAAGGCGGCAACGGACTCATGTTCATTTCGGAAGCTCCGTTCTCGGCTTCAGCCTTGAATTATTCGATCGAATCACTTGACGACGGAGTACAGAAAGACCAGAGACACTCCGAACTTGTACCTCAGGCAAACTACACCAATATGTGTATTGACAAGGTACAAATGGGATTGGGTTGCGTCAACAGTTGGGGAGCGCTTCCACTGGAACAATACCGTATCCATTACGGAGATTATGAATTCTCTTTCATCATGAAACCGATTCAATCTAATTTATAAACAGCAATAAATGAAGGGAGCTGTCCCCGCATTTCCATTCAAGAAGCGGGGACAAGTTCCTATTTTTACAAAAATTGGTAAAAAAGCATAATCACTATGCATATTTCGTTAAATAGTGGGTGCAAACTTTTATTTTATGTAGAAAAAGACTACTTTTATTGCCGATTTTTAAATCTAATTCAGGACTAATTGTAAAATCGTTTACCATAAAAACAAATGGCTACTAACAACAATTCTAATCGCTATCCTTCCGAAAAAGGGAGATTTTTCAAAGGAAAAACCTTCATTCTTTTGGTCGGATTACTTCTCGGGGCAGGCATTATGGTTGCCGTATATAAAACATCCGTCTATTTCTCTTCCGATGAATCTTGTATGATGTGCCATGTCCATCCGCATGCGGAAGACAGCTGGAAGCTCTCCAAACACGTAAATAACGGAAGCGGCGTTAAAACACATTGCGTGGCTTGTCACCTTCCGCCTCAAAGCGACACCTGGAATCATTATACGGCTAAAGCCAAATTGGGATTGAAAGACGTATGGTCCTTCATGACAAAAGACAGTGCGGATTTCGACTGGAACACCAAGTCGGAACTGGAACATGCCGTCAAATATATTCCGAACGAATCCTGCAAGGAATGCCATCAGAACTTGTTCCCGGAAGGGATTAACCAGGACGGCATTACTGCTCACCTTTATTATGACGAAAACGAAAAGAAACTGGATTTACAGTGTATCAGCTGCCACCTCGACGCCGGACACTATAATCCGGATTATAAACACGGCAAATTAACAGGTATTCCCGGAGCCGCCACGGCTACTGTTGATACCAGCCTTTATTTCAAGACGGCGACACCTGTCACATCTTTTACCGATTATACGGAACAAATTCCGGGTACGGCCGTTGCATTCAAAATGGTCGCCATTCCGGGCGGTACATTCAAAATGGGTAGCACCGATAAAGAACCGTTCCATAAGGCAGATGAAGCTCCGGTTCGAAACGTTACGGTCAGTCCGTTCTTTATGGCTGAAGTAGAAGTGACGTGGGATCAGTATTGGGCATTCTACGGACAAACCATGAGCGAAGGACGTACTCCGCCCGAAACCGTATATGCAAATAACAGCAATCCGGATGTCGATGCCATTTCCGGCCCGACTCCTCCGTTCGGATTCCCCGACCAGGGATGGGGCGCAGGTGACCGTCCGGCTATCACGATGACACACTATGCTGCAGAAACATTCTGCCAGTGGCTGTCCAAACAAACAGGGAAAAAATACCGCCTGCCGACCGAGGCAGAATGGGAATATGCAGCCCGTGGAGGAACGGAAACTCCTTATTTCTTCACCGGGAACCCGAAAGATTTTTCAGACCAGGGATTCTGGCGTAAGTTCTTCGATGCAAAAACAGACAGCATCAGTTCATTCGTGATTTACGCGAAGAACAGCAAAAACAGAACTCAAGAGCCGGGCGAAGTGAAAGCGAACCCGTTCGGTTTGAAGAATATGTTGGGTAATGTAATGGAATATTGTGCCGACAAATATGATCCGAAGGCTTACAGCAAAGGGGGCGATAACGTGACCAACCCGTTAATCACAGAAGGAGAAGAATGGGTTGTACGCGGCGGTAACTACACTTCCGATGCGGCAGACGTTCGTTCTGCAGCCCGCGATTATACAAAGCATGATGCCTGGTTGAAGACTGATCCGCAACAACCGAAGAGTATCTGGTGGTATTCGGATATCCGCGGTATCGGTTTCCGTGTGGTTTGCGAACCGGACCCGGCAATTGGAGCGAAATAACAGATGTTTAATTGATACCTAAAAATTACTATATCATGAAGAAAGAAAACAGTATTAGCAGAAGATCGTTTTTAAAAAGTACAGCTATGGCCGGAGCACTGGGTGCAATCGGCACAGGTAGTGCAAGTGTATTAACCTCATGTGCAGGCGGCGGCGAAAGTGCAGCTGCAAACAAACCTCTGAAAGAACCTGGAACTTATTATATTCCGGAATTGCCCGATAAGGCTACTGACGGAAAAGAACTGAAAGCCGGTGTTATCGGTTGTGGCGGACGCGGTTCCGGTGCAGCAGAAAACTTCTTGGATGCTGCAAACGGCGTGACAGTCGTTGCCGTTGCCGATACATTCAAAGAACGTGTAGACGCTTTGGCCGACAAGCTGAAAGAAAAAGGATGTAATATTCCTGAAGACAAACGTTTCGTTGGTCTGGATGCATACAAACAATTGATCGATAGCGGTGTCGATGTTGTCATTATTGCAACTCCTCCCGTATTCCGTCCGGTACATTTCCAATATGCGGTTGAAAAAGGCAAACATTGTTTCCTGGAAAAACCGATTTGTGTCGACCCGGTAGGCTATCGTACGATTATGGCAACCGCCAAACAGGCTCAGGCAAAGAATCTATGTGTCGTAACAGGTACACAGCGTCATCACCAGCGCAACTATGTCGAATCTTACAAGAAGATCATGGAAGGTGCTATCGGTGAAATTACGGGTGGTGTAGTTTACTGGAATCAGAGCATGTTGTGGTTCCGCGAACGTCAGAAAGACTGGAACGATTGCGAATACATGATCAAGGACTGGGTAAACTGGAAATGGTTATCCGGAGACCATATCGTGGAACAGCATGTGCACAACATCGATGTATTCACATGGTTCAGCGGCTTGAAACCGGTTAAAGCTGTCGGTTTCGGTTCTCGCCAACGCCGTATCACGGGCGACCAGTATGATAACTTCAGCATCGATTTCACAATGGAAAACGGCATCCACTTGCATAGTATGTGCCGCCAGATTGACGGTTGTGCCACTAACGTCAGCGAATTTATCCAAGGAACAAAAGGTTCTTGGAACAGTGCTGAAATGGAAATCAAGGACAATGCAGGTAACGTCATCTGGAAATACGATGGTGAAGCAGAAAAGAACGCACATACACAGACAAATCCATATGTATTGGAACATGTAAACTGGGTAAACTGCATCCGTGGCGGCAAACCTATCGAACAGGCTTCAGAAACAGCTGTTGCCAACATGGCTGCTATCATGGGACGTGAATCAGCATACACCGGTGCAGAAACGACATGGGATGCAATGACTGCTTCTCCTCTGGATTATACTCCGAAAGACCTGAACTTAGGCAAGATGGATATGAGTGGATTTACAGTTCCGGTTCCAGGAAAACCTCGTGATGAAAAGAAAAAATAAAATATGGCACTGAACAGAAGAAACTTTTTAAGAGCAACTCTGGCAGGCGCGGCTGTTGCAGCCGGTAGTTCAGCTTTTGCTGCCTGTGGCGGCAAGGCTGCTTCTACAGAAGGTTGTCCGGCAGAAAAGGGATCATGTCCAAACAGCAAAGCCGAGTTGAAGATATCCTTTCAGGAAGGGATTGCACCGGGAGCTAATCTCAACGAGAAATTTGACTTGATGGAAAAGTTAGGTGTCGTTGGTTTCGAACCGGGCGGACGTGGCCTGAAAGATCGTGTAAAAGAGATCAAGGAAGCACTAAACGGACGCAACATCAAAGTGAGCGCCATCTGTGCTGGTTTCCAGGGGTTCATCCTCTCGACAGATCCGGCTATCCGCAAGCAGTGCATGGACACGATGAAAGAGATCATTGCTCCTGCAGGCGAACTGGGTTCTACGGGTGTGATCATCGTCCCGGCTTTCAACGGTCAAAAACCGGCTATGCCTCATACGCAGGAAACGCGGGATTTCTTATGCGAACAATTCAATGAAATGGGTAACTTTGCAAAAGAGCACGGGACTACAGTTATCTTTGAACCGCTCAACAGGAAAGAAGCATTCTATCTTCGTCAGGTAGCGGATGCAGCTTCCATCTGCCGCGACATCAACAATCCGGGTGTACGCTGTATGGGTGACTTCTGGCACATGACTTGGGAAGAGACTTCCGACATGGGAGCTTTCCTTTCTGCAGGCGAATATCTGCAACACGTGCACGTTGCCAGCCGTAAACGCCGCAGCATGCCGGGTGAAGACGGAGAAGCAGATAACTACGTTAACGGCTTCAAGGGCCTGAAGATGTTGGATTACGACAAATATGTAAGTTTCGAATGCGGATGCCAGGGAGACCGGAACGTTTTGGTCCCTGCCGCAGTGGAACTATTACGAAAACAATGGGAAGAAGCATAAAATATGCCATTAGTATATCCTAATATGCAAATGAGTGAGGTGGTGGAAGAGCACCCCTCACTCATTCCTGTCATTAACCGTTTTGGAATCCGCCTGGGCTTAGGCGACAAATCGGTAAAGGCGATTTGTGAAGAATACCGGCTGGATACCGACTTCCTCTTGACGGTAATCAACACGTTTCTCAACGAGGAATACTTCCCGGAAAAGAAGCTACAAACTTTCCATACTTCACAGATTATCGATTATCTGACTAAAACCAACCAGTATTACCAACGCTATCAAATCCCGAATATAGAAAGGCATCTCGGTTCATTCATATCGATGAGTACGCCGGGAAACAACACGCTCAACCTGATCGGAAAGTTTTTCTCATCCTTCAAAGAAGAGCTGACCTCACGGATCGAAAAGGACGACCGGGTCTGGTTCCCCTATTGCCTGTCATTAAGCGAAAAACTGAAAGATTATCCATCTTCCGGGCAGGTCGAAGCATTGCACCTCGGAACGGAACAGCGATTGGAAGATCCGATAGAGGCCTTGTTGGCGGATCTGAAAAGCATCATGGTCAAGCATCTTTCCGGCGACTATAATGAGAACTTATGCTACGCCGTCATATTTGCCATCAGCAGTTTGGAAAAAGATATCAAACAACACAACCGCATCCGCTACCGGATATTGACACCGATGGTTTCGGCTATGGAAAAGTTGTGTATTTAACAAACAGCCGGATGCATCGCAACAAGCAAATAGCAATCATATTATCCGACACGCTACAAAGCATCGGCCTGCAAAGCATGCTGACCGACTATTTTCCACCGGTAGAGATCAGCCACTACCCTACTTTCGAGGCATTTTCGACTTCCGGCAACGATACGTTCGACTACTACTTTACAAATGCCGCTTTATTTGTCCTTTATGCAGACTTTTTCCTTCCCCGCCGGAGCAAGACGATGGTCCTGATCGACGAAACCGAAGGTGAAGGGGGACTATCGGCAACCAGCCATATCACGATCAAGGCCTCGCAGGAAGTCATCATCGAGCAGTTGGAACAACTTTTTACCGGAGAAAACAACAGTATTTCCAGCGACAACAACAAGGAACTGTCCACCCGCGAAACGGACGTCCTCCAATTAATCGTCAAAGGCAGCACCAACAAAGAAATTGCAGACAAGCTGAACATCAGCCTGAACACAGTCCTCAGCCACCGCAAGAACATCACGACCAAGCTCGGCATCAAAACAGTATCGGGACTTACCTTCTATGCCATCATGAACGGCATTATTTCAGGCGACGACATCGAACTTTAAAATCACTACATGTAGTGATTGATTCCCATTCATCTTTACCGTTCCTTTGCAACCGTAAAATACTAATAGTTTACAATTAATACGATGAATCAACGCTATCTGTATGTCCTTGTCGCAGGCGCGCTTACGTGTTTGCAACCGATTAAAGCCGAACGGGTGAATGAAAATGTGAACGACACGATCAAGACCTATAATATAGGTGAGGTGATCGTCACTTCTTCCACAAAGGAGACGAACGATCTCCGCACGCTTCCGGGAGCCGTTTCCATCCTCTCGCCCCAAGCGATAGCAACCAGGCAGATAGATGCTCTCAAGGATATCAGCGCTTTCGTCCCCAACCTTTATATGCCGGACTACGGTTCGAAAATGACTTCGGCCATTTATATACGCGGAATCGGAGCGCGTAGCAGCGGGCAATCCATCGGATTATATGTCGACAATGTCCCCTATCTGGATAAAAGCGCTTTCGATTTCGAGCTGAACGATATCCAACGCATCGAAGTTTTACGGGGACCGCAGGGAACCCTTTACGGACGTAACGCAATGGGGGGCATCGTCAATATCTACACCCTCTCCCCCTTCGATTACCAGGGGACAAAAGTCACGATGTCGATGGGCAATTACGGGGCGGCCAAAGCCAAAGTGTCCCAATACAGCAAGATCGGAGAAAACATCGGGATCTCGTTAAACGGGTATTACGACCGTAACGACGGCTTTTTCATCAACGAATATAACGGCACAAAGGCCGATAAGGAGGAATCGGCAGGCGGCCGATTCAAATTAGAGGGGTATATTACGGACCATCTGAAGGCGCAATATACATTCAACTATGACTATGTAACGCAAAAAGCCTTCCCCTACGGGCAGTACGACCCGCAGACCGGGACTGTGCAGCCGATCCGCATCAACGATCCGAGTTCCTACTGGCGCCGCACGCTGAACAACAGCCTGTATCTGGAATGGAAAACAGACCGTTTTATCCTCTCTTCCACCACGGCCTACCAATATCTGAAAGACGACATGAAGATGGACCAGGACTATACGGAACAGTCTGTTTTCACCCTTCACCAAAAGCAGAAACAATATGCCTGGAGCGAAGAACTGGCGATCAAATCCAATACAAAAAGCAATTACCAATGGAGCTTCGGCGCCTACGGTTTTTATAACAGCCTGAACACCGACGGTCCGGTCGTCTTCAAGAAAGACGGGCTGACGGGCATTTTGCAGAAAGCGTTCGACGACATACTGGCGAATAACCCAAAAGCACCGAAGCTTACTGTCCAGGGGGACGAACTGAACCAGATTTATTTCCCCGGAAACTTCGACACGCCGACCTACGGCTTCGCGGCTTTCCACCAATCGACCTACAATAACCTCTTTGTCGAAGGGCTTTCCATCACCGCCGGTATCCGCCTGGATTACGAGAAAGCGAACCTGGACTATCATTCAGCAGTAGACAGCATGAAGATCGGTGTGGAAATGGGCCCGATGAAAATGACGCTACCGGTCACGACGACTATGGACGGCAACATCTCACAGGATTTCCTGCAAGTATTGCCGAAGGTTTCGCTCCGTTACCAGTGCACACCCGAAACATTCACGTATCTCTCGGTCGCCAAAGGATACAAGACAGGAGGATATAACGTGCAGATGTTCGGCGATCTGGTCCAGGCCCAAGCCAAATACGACCTGATGTCGAAGTTTGCTCCCGACAAGGCCGAACAGCCGGGCGAAGTGAAAGACATCGCTTCCTACAAACCGGAACACAGCTGGAACTACGAAGCAGGCATCCGCAGCGAACTGGTCCGGGGCAGGCTGAGTGCGGAACTGACCTTCTTCTACATGGACATCCGCGACCTCCAACTCACCAGCTTTGCCGAGAACGGCAGCGGGCGCATGATCACCAACGGAGGAAAGGCGAACAGCTATGGCGTGGAACTGAGCCTGCGCAGCCGTATCACGGACGGACTCACCGCAGACCTCAACTACGGTTTTACCCGTGCCACTTTCCGCGATTACATCTTCACGGACAAGGACGAGAACAGCCAGATCGTGAAAACGGACTGCAAGGATAATTTCATTCCTTACACGCCACGCCACACCGTCAGCCTGGGATTGCAATACACGAAACTACTCCACCGGAAGATGATTGACCAGTTCATCGTATCCGCCCAGTTCACCGGAGCAGGCAAGATCTTCTGGACGGAGAAGAACGACATCAGCCAGCCGTTCTACGGCCTCGTCAATGCCAAAGTGGGCATCCGCAAGGGAATCGTCAACCTCAACCTGTGGAGCCGTAACATCACGAACACGGACTACCAGGCGTTCTATTTCGAATCGTTCAACCAGTCGTTCATCCAGAAAGGCAAACCGTTCCAGATCGGCGGCGAAATCACCGTTACATTTTAAGACATGAAACTATTATACTACCTCCCGATACTGCTCTGCCTCGCCTATACGGCAAGAGGGGAAGAGATAGAAAAAGATACGGCGAAGATCCGCAATGTTGAACTGAACGAAGTGGTCGTGCAGTCGTTCAAGCAACAGCGCGACCTCCGGCTGGAACCCCTGTCGGCATCGGCCGTGACGGGGACGGCGATCCAGAACCGGAACATCACGGGGATCAAAGAGTTCAGTTCCTTTATCCCGAACCTCTTTATGCCGGACTACGGATCGAAACTGACCTCGCCGGTCTATATCCGCGGGATCGGATCGAAAATCAACGCTCCCTCGATCGGGCTTTATGTGGACGGTATCCCCTATTTCGAAAAATCGGCTTTCGATTTCGATTTCAACGAGGTGGACAGGATCGAGGTGCTGCGCGGTCCGCAAGGGACGCTCTACGGTCGTAACACGATGGGCGGCATCATCAACGTCTATACGAAATCGCCCTTGAAATACGAGGGGACAAATGTCTGGCTTTCCAACGGTAGCTACGGTTACCGCGATTATGCCCTCTCTCATTATAAAAAGATCGGAGAAAAGTTCGGATATGCCATCTCCGGTGATTACCGGAACAGCGACGGCTACTTCACCAACCTGTTTACAGACAAGGAAGCGGACGACATGAAGTCCGGCTCCGCCCGCATCCGCCTGGAATGGAAGCCTCAGAAGAACCTTTCTTTCGGGCTAATGAGTTCGTTCGACCGTTCAGTCCAAGGCGGCTATCCCTACGCCGTCTGCGATTCGGTCACGCATAAACCGGGCGAAGTCGACTACAACGATTACAGTTTCTACAAACGGACGCTTTCGACGACCGGCTTCTCGGCAGATTACCAGGGGACGGGCTACAGCATCAACAGCCGGACCGCCTTCCAATATCTCTCGGACCATCAAGGCATCGACCAGGATTTCTCTCCCCGAAGCATCTATTTCGCGCGTCAGGATATGAAGCAGAAAATGTTTTCCGAAGAACTGAACATCAAATCGACAACTCCCGGACGTTACAAATGGCTGTTCGGCGCCTTCGGTTTCTGGCAGGGGATCGACAACACCGTGACACTCGATTATTTCACCAAAGACTATGCGACACGCAAGCTGTACGACACGCCGGCCTATGGTGTCGCCTTCTACCACCAATCCACAATCGACGACCTGCTGACGCGCGGCCTGTCACTGACTTTCGGTATCCGCTACGATTATGAGCATACCTCCAACGATTTCCTTTTCTACAAAGAAACGGACGGCGGCAGCGAACAGATGGACGCCTTCGACAGCCGGCTCAAGTTCAGCCAGGTCACGCCGAAGATCGCCCTGCAATATATGTTTCCCTCCACCGGCATGCTCTATGCCACCGTGACGAAGGGATATAAGACAGGCGGCTTCAACACCTCTTTCGACCGTGAGGAAGACCGCACGTTCCGCCCCGAAACCAGTTGGAACTACGAGTTTGGAGCCAAACACCCGTTCCTCGACAACCGCCTGAACGCCGAGTTCTGCTTTTTCTGGATCGACTGGAAAAACCAACAGATTTACCAGATGCTCGCCACCCAGAACGGGCAATTCCTGCGCAACGCCGGGCGTAGCGAGAGCAAAGGCGTCGAGGTCAGTCTGCAAGGGAATCCGGTCAACGGGCTGATGGTGCAGGTGAACTACGGCTTCACACATGCCACCTTCAAAGATTACAAGGACGAACGGCGAGGCATCGACTACAGCGGGAATTTCCTGCCGATGGTCCCGCGCCACACTTTCGCTGTCGGAGCCGATTATACGATCCCGAACCCTTGCCGTCACATCGACCGCTTCACGGTCAGCGCGAACTACACCGGGACGGGACGCATCCTGTGGAAAGAAGACAACAAGGTTTCGCAACCTTATTACGGACTGTTGAATGCAAAAGTATCTGCCACAAAAGATTTTATTACCTTTGCGATCTGGGCGAAAAATATGACCGGTGCAGACTATTCGGCTTTCTATTTCGAGACAGGCGGAAAGGGCCTGGCACAAAAAGGAAGGCCGTTCACGATCGGCGGGAATATACAATTGAGTTTTTAAAAGTCTCGGCAGAAGTTCGGGCGACACTTTAAAAGTTCTTAAAGTCCCCGACCGAACTTCGGACAACACTTTGAAAACTCTTAAAGTCCCGGCCGAATTTCGGATGACACTTTGAAAACTCCAAAAGTCCCGGCCGAATTTCGGACGACACTTTGAAAACTCCAAAAGTCCCAGCCGAATTTCGGACGACACTTTGAAAACTCTTAAAGTCTCGTCCGGAAGCCGGATGATTATATAACGATATTATGATACAGAAAGATAAAACATACAACCTCGCGACCTTCTTCTGCCTCTACATTGCGCAGACGATCCCGATGAGTTTCTTTTCCACCGTCATCCCCGTCATGATGCGGCAGGAGGACTTTTCACTCTCGGCCATCGGGCTTCTCCAGCTGATCAAGCTGCCCTGGATCCTGAAATTCCTCTGGTCGCCGATGGTAGACCGCCATGCCGTGACGACGGGCGACTATAAACGGTGGATTTTTTCTTCCGAACTGATCTACGCCGGCCTGATCTTCGCCGTCGCTTTCCTTGATTTCCATACGGACTTCTATACGATCGTCACCTTGATCATCATATCCTTCGTCGCCTCCGCCACGCAGGATATCGCGACCGACGCGTTGGCGGTACTCGCTTTCAGCCGGAAAGATAAAAGCCTTGCAAACAGCATGCAGTCGATGGGAAGTTTCGGAGGTTCGATGATCGGGGGCGGTGTCTTGCTCCTGCTCTTCAAGCAAATCGGCTGGAACGGTCTGCTGCCTTGCGTCGCGCTGTTCGTCATCGCCGCCCTTCTGCCACTCTTTTTCAACAAAGGCATCCGCATCCAGCCGAAGGAAGCGCACGAACGGGCCAAAAAGGCAGATGTGATCTATTTCTTCGCCCGCCGGAGCATCTGGAAACAGATCGGTTTCCTCTTTCTTTACTATTCCGGCCTGATCGGTACGCTCGCCATGCTGAAACCCTGGCTGGTCGACCTGGGCTACGACATGAAGGAGATCGGGGTGATGAGCGGAGTCGCGGGGACATTCGTCGGGTTCCTCTCCTCGTTTGCCGGAGGGATGATCGTACGGCGGATCGGCCGTTTCCGCGCGCGCATCCTGTTCGCGGTGTTTGTCTTGATGGCGACACTTTACTTCCTCGGACTCTCCTACGTGCATCCGACGACGCCCATGCTCTACGGCGGGATTTTCCTTCTGTGGGGCAGCTACGGGATGGCGACGATCGTGGTCTATACGACAGCAATGGACAGTGTACGCCCCGGGCGCGAAGGGACGGATTTCACGATCCAGACGGTCATCACGCATCTCAGCGGCATGTTGATGGCCATCCTGAGTGGAAGAATTGCAGATCATACGGGTTATCACGGACTCTTCTTCTTCGAGGCAAGCATCGCCCTGATATCCCTCATTTATATAGTAACGGTTTTCAGAAAAGATAAAAATACGATATGAAACAAGAACTTTTAGATAAATACAATGTGCCGGTTCCCCGGTACACCAGCTATCCGCCGGCAAACTATTTTCATGACGGGTTCACAAGCCGGGATTATGCGGATGCCATCCGTGAATCCAACCGCCAGCAGCCGGAATCGGTTTCCTTCTATTTTCATATTCCTTTCTGCCAACGTCTCTGCCATTATTGCGGATGCAATTCTTACGCCGCTCCCAAGCCTGAAATCATAGATCGATATGTAGCCGCATTACATAAAGAGATCGACCTGATACTGCCTTTACTCGACAAGAAACGTAAAGTCTCGCAGATCCATTACGGCGGAGGAACCCCGACATTTCTTCCGGCTCTTGAGCTGAAAGAGTTGAACGCACATGTTTCAGATACGTTCGAATTGATTGAAAATCCGGAAAAAGCAATCGAATGTCATCCTGGCTGGATGACAGGGCAGGATTGGGAGAAACTGGCAACCGCGGGATTCAACCGGTTTAGCATCGGCATCCAAGACTTCAACAAACAAGTCCTGCAAACCGTACACAGGCAAGCCCCGCTGCTGCAACCGGAAGAAATCGTAACGATCCTGCGCTCATGCGGAGTACGCATCAACATGGATTTCCTCTACGGCTTGCCCCACCAGACGGAAGCGAGTTTTGCCGAAACGATCGAAAAAGCCGTTTCCCTGAAACCGGACCGGCTCGTCACCTTTTCGTATGCGCATGTGCCCTGGGCTTTCCCCCGGCAGAAGGTATTGGAAAAAACCGGACTGCCTTCGGGCGACGAGAAGAGCCGGATGTTCGAAGCGGCCCGCAAAATCTTATGCGAAGCGGACTACCAGCCGATCGGGCTGGATCATTTCGTCCGCAAAGACGACGAGTTATACACAGCTTTGCTGAACGGACAACTACATCGTAATTTCCAGGGATATTGCACGCGCCGCACAACCGGTCAGGTCTATGCTTTCGGCGTGACAGGGATCAGCCAGCTCGGAACGGCTTACGCCCAGAACACAAAAGACATCATGGAGTATATCGAGAAAGTCGAAGCCGGCATCTTGCCTGTCGCCAAAGGATATCTCCTGAGCCGGGAGGAACAGATCACACGGGAGGCAATCGAAATGTTAATGTGCAACTACCGGATCGACTGGAACGAACTGTCGGAACAGCTTTCCGTCCCCGCCCGCTCCATCAAGCAGGCAACCGCCTATGACGAAGCCTGTCTACGCGAATTTGCAGAGGACGGATTGGTCGAGTTTGACGAAAATCAAATCAGGATGACACCTGAAGGCAGGCTTTTCGTCCGAAACGTAGCGGCTTCGCTGGACAAGCTGATGCTCGGAACAAATAAATCATTTTCTAAACCGGTATAACGCAATGGAACCCCAACAGACAGATATTTTGATTATCGGCGCCGGACTGACCGGATTGACAACCGGCTTCTGGTTGACCCGCGCCGGAAAAGACATTCATATCCTCGAAAAGGCTGATCGCGTCGGAGGACAAATCCATACGTTCCGCGAAAAGGATTTTGTCTACGAAAGCGGCCCCAATACAGGTGTAGTCTCCTATCCCGAAGTCGCCGAACTATTCGAAGCCCTCTCCCCTGCCTGTGCACTGGAGACTGCCCGCGAAGAATCCAAGCGCCGGCTGATCTGGAAAGGGAACCGGTTCCGGGCTCTCCCGTCCGGACTGTTCAGTGCGGTCACGACTCCTCTGTTCACGCTTGGCGACAAGTTCCGTATCCTCGGAGAGCCGTTTCGGGCAAAAGGCAATAACCCGGATGAATCTGTCGGCGAGTTAGCTGCCCGCCGCCTGGGTAAATCGTTCCTGCACTATGCGGTAGACCCGTTTCTGTCCGGTGTCTACGCCGGCGATCCGATGAAACTCGTCACTCGTTATGCGCTCCCGAAGCTCTGCAACTTGGAACAGCAATACGGGAGCTTCATCCGCGGAACCATCGCGAAAGCCAAGCAGCCGAAAACAGATCGCGACCGTCTCGCCAGCAAGAAAGTATTTTCAGCCGCCGGAGGATTGGACAAACTGACCGGTGCGATGGCCGAGGCAATCGGTCCGGCCCGCATCACACTTTCGGCCGCCGACGTCACGGTCCGCCCTTGTGCAGACAAATGGATGGTTACCTATTCGACAGCCGACGGCGAACAGACCATTATTGCGGAACGGATAATCACAACCACCGGTGCTTATACATTGCCCGCCCTGTTGCCTTTCGTCCCGAAAGAAAAGATGGAGCGGATCAGTAACCTGCATTATGCACCGGTCGTACAGGCCAGCGTCGGGTTCCGCGACACCGGTGCATTACGCTTCGATGCGTTTGGAGGTCTGGTTCCTTCCTGTGAGAAAAAAGACGTACTCGGAATTCTTTTCCCCTCCGCTTGTTTTACCGGACGGGCTCCGGAAGAGGGTGCTCTCTTCTCGTTCTTTATCGGAGGCGTAAAGCATGCCGACCTGACGACCTGGCCGGAAGAGGAGCTGAAAGCACTCATCAGGCGCGAGCTCCACACCATGCTGAAATTCCCGGAAGAGACAGAACCCGATATGATCCGTATCTTCCGTCACGAACATGCCATTCCGCAATATGAACAGAGCAGCGGCTCCCGTTTCGAAACGATCGACGAACTGCAAGCGCGCTACCCCGGCCTTACGCTGGCCGGAAACATCAAAGGCGGCATCGGCATGGCCGACCGTATCCGCCAGGCTACAGAAATTGCGGATAAATTAATAAACGGGTAAATCATCATTTACATTAACAACATATTAATATGGAAGATAAAATAGTCGAAATAGCCCGTTTCTATGAACCGGAAGCAGCACAGATGATCGAATCCCTCCTGAAATCGGAAGGGGTCAACTGTTACCTGAGAAACGAATATACGAGCCGGATCCAATACCCGGTCAATGTGGGCGGCATCCGCATCGAACTGCTTGAAAGCGAAGTTCCCCGTGCAAAGGAGATTCTGGAAGCAAACGGATACGAATTTCCGAAAGAAGACGAAGAGGACGAGCAGCTCCAAGCCGTTTCCGGTTGGGTACGCCACGTTCCGTTCCTCCGACATCTGCCCCTCGAAAAACAGATCATCGTTCTTTTTATCCTTGTAGCCGTATTCCTGGCCTTGGTCATTTACTTCGGCTCGCTTGTTTCATCCAACTAAACAATTGTAAACTATGGCACGCAGAAAGATTACAAATAGTCAAGCCGTATGTATCACTCTTTTGTGGGGTATCCTTTGCTACATGATGCTTGCATACAGCGAAAAGATAACCTTCGACATCGTTTTTGCCTTGGTTGCGTCAGCTATCATTGTGTTCGTCCCTATCTATAAGAGCAGAAGGCGAAGAGACGAGTGACATTTAGTTACTTTTACCCGATTAAAATACCGAAATGATATTTTTAATGCATTTTTTCTTTCAAATATTTGTTTGTGTAAAATTTTAGCTTACCTTTGCGAGGTCATTAAAAAAACGGCTACCGGTTAACAAATTGATATTACAAATATAACATTCTAAATAAAATCAGTCTTATGAAGGCAAGTGAAGTTTTAGACAACTTAAAGAGAAGATTTCCGAATGAACCGGAATATCATCAGGCAGTTTCAGAAGTATTAGGAACAATCGAAGAGGTTTACAACGAACATCCCGAATTCGAAAAGAGCAACCTGATCGAACGTCTTTGTATTCCCGATCGTATTTTCTCCTTCCGCGTAACCTGGATGGATGATAAGGGACAGATCCAAACCAACATGGGATACCGTATCCAGCATAACAATGCGATCGGCCCGTACAAAGGTGGTATCCGTTTTCACGCTTCTGTAAACCAGTCGATCCTTAAGTTCCTGGCTTTCGAACAGACTTTCAAGAACTCGCTGACAACCCTGCCGATGGGTGGTGGAAAAGGAGGTTCCGACTTCAGCCCGCGCGGTAAGTCAAATGCTGAAATCATGCGTTTCTGCCAGGCTTTCGTATTGGAATTATGGCGTCATATCGGCCCGGACACGGATGTTCCCGCAGGTGATATAGGTGTTGGCGGACGCGAAGTCGGCTATATGTACGGAATGTATAAAAAACTGGCTCAGGAAAACACGGGAACATTCACCGGTAAAGGACGCGAATTCGGCGGTTCACTGATCCGTCCCGAAGCTACCGGTTACGGAAATGTTTACTTCCTGCTGGAAATGCTGAATACAAGGGGAATCGACATCAAGGGAAAGACCGTTTGCGTTTCAGGTTCAGGTAACGTAGCCCAATATACCGTTGAAAAACTGATCAGCCTCGGCGCTAAAGTCGTGACGATGTCCGACTCGGACGGTTACATCTACGATCCGGACGGTATCGACCGTGCTAAGCTGGATTACATCATGGAACTGAAGAACCTCTATCGCGGCCGTATCCGTGAATATGCAGAACAATATGGTTGCAAGTATGTGGCAGGTGCTCGTCCTTGGGGAGAAAAATGCGACATTGCAATGCCGAGTGCGACTCAGAACGAACTGAACGGAGAAGATGCCAAGACATTGCTCGCCAACGGTTGTATCGCCGTATCGGAAGGAGCCAACATGCCTTCTACTCCTGAAGCTATCGACGCATTCCTGGAAGCTAAGATCCTGTACGCTCCGGGTAAGGCAGCCAATGCCGGCGGTGTATCTGTTTCCGGTCTGGAAATGACGCAGAACGCTCAGAAACTGAGCTGGAGCAGTGAAGAGGTTGATGCCAAACTGAAAAGCATCATGCAGAATATCCACGAACAATGCGTAAAATACGGCAAACAAGCCGACGGCTACACAAACTACGTGAAAGGTGCAAACGTTGCGGGCTTCATGAAGGTAGCCAAAGCGATGATGGCACAAGGCATTCTTTAATCAATTGGCAATTAAAAAGAGAGACAATTAGAGATTAATGGTCATAAAGAAGGCGGGCGTTCCGGTAAAACGGTACGTCCGCCTCTCTTATTTCCCAACAAAATTGTCAATTCTCAATTGCCAATTGTCAATTGTTTGCTACTTTAGTGCCGAAAATAGAAAAACATGATTACTGAAGAATTAAAACAACTTTACCAGACACATACCGGTTCACCGGCAACTGATATAACCGAACTATCCTCTTCCGGCTCTAACCGCCGGTATTTCAGATTGTCAGGTTCCGTTTCCCTGATCGGAGTTAGCGGAACTTCCATAGAGGAAAACAATGCCTTTATTTATATGGCCGCGCATTTCCGGGAAAAGAGATTGCCCGTTCCCCAGGTTTATTGCTGGTCGGTTGATAAATCGTTCTATCTCCAGGAAGACCTAGGCGACACCTTGCTCTTTCAAGCAATTGAGAAAGGACGGAAAAGTTGTTTCTTCGACGAGACGGAAAAGTCTTTGCTGCACAAGACGATCACACTTCTGCCGACTCTGCAGTTTAAAGGTGCGGAGGGGTTCGACTTCAGCCAATGCTATCCTCTACCCGAATTCAATAGGCGTTCGATCCTTTGGGACCTGAACTATTTCAAATACTGTTTCTTGAAAGCTACCGGAATGGAATTCCAGGAAAACCTTTTGGAAGATGATTTCCAGAAAATGAGCGATGTCCTTCTGCAAGACCATACACCGACATTCATGTACCGGGATTTCCAGTCGCGCAACGTGATGGTAAAAAATGGCGAACCCTGGTTCATTGATTTCCAAGGAGGACGCAAAGGCCCGATCTACTATGATGTCGCCTCTTTCCTCTGGCAGGCGAAAGCCAAATATCCCGCTGAGTTGAGACAGGAATTGATAGCCGACTATCTGCAAGCACTACGCGGGTATATGGACATAGACGAAAAGCATTTCTTCCGGCAATTACGCCATTTCGTTCTTTTCAGGACTTTACAGGTCTTGGGAGCCTACGGTTTCCGGGGATATTTCGAAAAGAAACCGCATTTTATCCAAAGTGTCCCCTTCGCTATCGACAACCTCCGGCAACTTTTGAAAGAAGATTATCCGGAGTATCCCTATTTATGTACCGTACTACGGGAGCTGACAAACCTGTCTCAGTTCTATGACGACATCCAGAAGCATACGCTCAAAGTCAAGATCGTCAGTTTTGCCTATAAAAAAGGAATTCCCAACGATCCGAGTGGCAATGGCGGCGGATTTGTCTTTGACTGCCGCGCCATCAATAACCCTGGTAAATACGAACGTTACAATCATTTTACCGGATTGGACGAACCGGTGATCCGTTTCCTCGAAGAAGACGGAGAGATCACTCGTTTCCTAGATCATGCTTATGAAATTGTGGATGCTTCTGTCAAACGTTACATGGACCGAGGATTTACCAATCTGATGATCTGTTTCGGTTGCACGGGGGGCCAGCACCGTTCGGTCTACTCCGCCCAGCATATGGCGGAACATATTCATTCTAAGTTCGGTGTCCGGGTAGACCTCGTACACAGGGAACAAAACATTGAACAACTCTTTAACTCAATATTATGAAAGCTATGATTTTCGCTGCCGGTTTGGGAACACGCCTCAAACCGCTGACCGACAGTACTCCAAAAGCATTACTTCCTATCAATGGGAAACCTATGCTCGAACATGTAATCCTCAAATTGAAAGATGCCGGCTTTCACCAGATAGCCATCAACGTTCATCATTTGGGAGACCAGATCATCAACTTCCTGGCAGCCAACAATAATTTCGGTATCCAGATCCATATCTCCGACGAGCGGGATTATCTGCTCGATACCGGTGGGGGAATCAAACACGCCGCCGCCTTTTTACAAGGCAATGAGCCGTTTCTGATACACAATGTCGACATCCTGTCCGACATCGACCTCCGTGCGCTTTACAATCATCATGTAGAGACAAATCCGTTGGCGACATTATTAGTCAGCAAACGCAACACCTCCCGCTATCTGCTTTTCAATAAGGAAAATAAGCTATGTGGTTGGCGCAACCGCGAGACGGGCGAAGTAAAGTCGTTCTACCCCGATTTCGATCCGAACCAATATAACGAATATGCCTTCAGCGGGATACATGTACTGTCTCCTAAAATATTCGACTGGATGGAAGAATGGACCGGTAAGTTTTCGATCATCAACTTCTACCTCTCCATCTGCGCCAAGGCCAACATCCACGCCTACGCTGACGAAGACCTTCATCTGATAGATGTCGGCAAACCAGAAACATTGCAGGTGGCCGAAAAATGGATGAAAACACTTATTGTATAATATCGTTTATTTAACAAAGATATGCTTCTTTCGTAAATCGCTTCGCAATCCGGCTTTTTATCTTTCTAAAAGAACTTCCTGCCGCAAGGTGCACAGTTTTTCCAACAAAGACGGTTTTCATTGGCCCGACGACCGTCTTCATATATAAAGATCTCGGCACCTCACGGCAACGAGGACGGTCTCCATTCCTATGACGACCGTCCTCATGCCCATAAAGCCCTGAATTTCTTATCAAATATCCAGAACCTCCACCAATCTCTTTTGCCACAAGCAATTCTCAAGGGGTTAAGCTTTTCTCAAATGTAAGCGTTTCTCCCCTTTCTATCTCTCCCCAAACAACATACTTTCATTTTCTGCCTATATCACATTTTCGTTTATCAGCAAAACAGAAAAAAGCAGTATCAAAATATCAAACTAAAACGATCTGATATCTTAATCGAAATAGAAAATACGGGAAGGCAGAGGTTATTGTCCAATTTTCTAATGAACTGGAATCACAAAAAAGTTTGTTCTATACAACAATTGTTTTAAAGAATGGCAAGTAATATCGGTAAATAATCCTTTAACTCTACACGAAGCAACTTCAATGCCTGCTGAATACGATAATCGACTGTCTTGGAAGAAACTTCCAGACACGTCGCTATTTCACCATACGTCATATGCTGGAAACGATTTAACTCGAATGCTTCCCGGTAACTGTCGGGAAGCCGTTGCAACGCCTCTTCTATCTTACGACTCAGTTCCTCCACGATATAAAAATCAGGATCTTCATATTCTAATTGTTGATTGTCGTACAATGTATTAATAATCTTCTGTTTTATTTCATTTCGGCTGATCAACGTCAAACAACGGTTCTTCACAGCTTTAAACAGATAGCTCTTCGGAGAGATCTCAAACGTATGCATCTCCCGATTCTCCCACAGCCAAACCATCACATCCTGTACAATTTCCTGCCCGTCGTCATACTCGACAAACCGTTGGGCATAAGCACACAAGGAAGGGTAATACTTCAAAAAAAGGACATCGAACGCTTTTTCATCTCCCCTTTGGATTTCCTGAAAAAGAGTTTCGTCTGCCACTATATCAGAAATATTACAAGACATACAAATCACTGTTCTATAAGTTTTAATCGGAAATATTTATACTTATTTGCAAATATAATATTTTCTAATCCAACGAACAATTACAAATACATGAAAAAAAATCACTTTTCATTTAGGAGATTTCATTTTTCGTCAGTCATATTTATAAAAGGACAATTATGGACAAACATAAACAAATAAACGAATCGATACTTTTGGGTTATTTCACCGGAACCCTCTCCATACCTCTGCAACAAGAAGTAGAAGATTGGATCTCTGCATCAGAAGAAAACAAAAAAATAGCCCGGGACATACAATCTATATGCCTGGCAACTGAGACATTGACTTGTATCCGGCAAACAGATTCAGGTACAGCCCTGAAAAAAGTAAAAAGCAAGATACATTCCCACCGGAAAATTTCTCTATCCGCCTGGATACAACGTATTGCGGCAATCCTCATCCTTCCGCTTATCATTTCCACTATATATTTCGCATTAAAAAAAGATCCGATCGAATATATAGAAATCAGAACTAATCCAGGAATGGTCGCTGCAGTCAATTTACCGGACGGAACAAAAGTATGGTTAAACTCACGTTCCTATCTGAAGCACCCGACGCGTTTTACAGGTAACACACGTGATGTTGTGCTGAACGGTGAAGCCTACTTTTCCGTCCATAAAGACAAAAGTAAACGTTTCACTGTCAGCACCCCATTTGATATCAAAGCAGAAGTACTCGGTACCGAATTCAATATGGAAGCCTATGCAGCCGACAGCAGCGTAAGGACCACCTTGGTATCTGGCTCCATTCGACTTTCATTTTTAGACGATAATCAGAAGCATAAATCATTTTTAATGAAACCGAATGAAGAATTCACTTATAACCAATATACTAAAAAAGTTAAAGTCGACAAACCATATATTCCGACACAAACTTCCTGGAAAGACGGCTTGGTCGTATTCCGGAACACACCATTTAACGAAGCATTGAAAGTGTTAAGCAAACGTTTCAATGTCGAGTTCATCGTAAAAAACGACAAGTTATATAACAACTCCTTCACAGGACCTTTCGATGGACAGCACTTACAACTAATCCTCGAACATTTCCGTTTGGCTTCCGGTATTCAATATCGCTTCATAGACCCTCAAACTGGGCAAGAAGGAAATATTAAAGAAAAAACGATCGTTGAATTATATTAAGTGTAACCTTATTTATCAAATCTCATGAAAGAAAATAATCCCCCTTGAAAACAAAACATACGGGAAAATATTGGCGTATTTCCCCGTATGAAAATCCATCGCAAACTTGTTTGGCGACAAGTATAAGCAACTTTTTTATAACTCTAAATCATTTACAAATCTATGACAAATTATTTTTGCTTCCAACATTTCAGGAAGATGAATGTTAGGTTCATGCTCCTGAAGAAAATACCATTATGTATGAAACTATCCGTAATAATGTTATTTATCTGTGTCGGATTAGCCTACGCGTCCGATAGCTACAGTCAAAATGTTCTTTTAAACATAGATGTGAACAACAAATCTGTACAGGAGGTACTGGATGAAATTGAAAAACAATCAGACTTTCATTTCTTCTACAATAACAAACAAGTTAATACCTCACGTATCGTTAGTATAAAAAGTAAACAAAAAAATGTTTTTAATGTATTGGAACAATTGTTCTCCGGAACCAATATCAGCTATAAAGTTTTAGATAAAAGTATTATTCTCTCCCCCAAAGAGGTACTAGTTGCCCAACAGAAAAGCAGAAAGATCACCGGAGTTGTCACCGATGGAAAAGGCGAACCTGTTCCCGGCGCCAATGTCATTCAAAGAGGGACAACGAACGGAACAATTTCCGATATCGATGGAAAATTCAGTTTAGAAGTACCAGATAATGCGACATTGGTCATTTCCTTTATCGGATACGTAACCAAAAATATTGCCGTCGGACATAAAGAAATATTCAATATTACCCTACTCGAAGATTCACGCAAATTAGATGAAGTTGTTGTTACAGCCTTAGGAATCAAACGAGAAGAAAAAGCTCTGGGATATGCTGTTCAAAAAGTGAAAGGAGATAATCTGCCTTTAGCAAAAACAGTAGATGTGACAACATCCTTAACGGGAAAAGTGGCTGGTTTGAATATTCAAAATAGTACGGAATTCAATGAAACACCTAAAATCAAACTACGTGGAGAAACTCCACTAATCATTGTAGACGGTGTTCCCTATGGAAACATCACGTTAGACGAAATTGCATCCGACGACATTGAATCTATCGATGTATTAAAAGGTGCAACAGCCTCTGCATTGTATGGTGCTCGCGGAACAAGTGGAGCCATAATGATAACTACGAAAAAGGGGGCCAATGAAGAAGGCTTGAACATCAATATCAATAGTAATACAATGTTTTTTTCCGGATACCTCGCATTCCCTGAAACTCAACATTCTTATAGCCGTGGTTTCGGAGGTAAATACAACAATGACTATGTCTGGGGAGATAAACTGGATATAGGACGCACTGCTATTCTTTGGGATCCGTTCAATTATGAATGGCGTGAACAGGAATTGGTATCAAAAGGAAAAGATAACTTCAAAAACTTCCTGCAATTCAGCATGGTTACAAACAATAATGTCAACATTTCTCAAAAAGGTAAATACGGTTCATTCCGAGCCTCCATCACAGAAGTATACAATAAAGGACAATACCCCAATCAGAATTTGAACAAAATCACATTCTCTGTCGGAGGAGAAATGACTTGGAAAAACTTTAAAATGGACGCTTCGGCAGCCTACAATAAACGCGTTTCCACCAATGACCACGGATCCGGATATAGCGGTAGCTACATATACGACATGGTAATCTGGGGAGGTTCCGAATATGACGTACGCGATTATCGCAATTACTGGGTAAAAGGAAAAGAAGGTATGCAACAGAACTGGTATGATGACAGTTGGTATGACAATCCATGGTTCAAGGCTTATGAAATTACAGACGCTTACGACATCGATGTTGTCAATGCCGCTTTGAATGCAAGCTATGAGATCACTCCCTGGTTAAAAGCAATGGTTCGTTCAGGGGTCGATGTGTATACAAAACGGAATGAATGGAAAAATCCGATCTCTGCTAATCAGGCCTGGGATAAAAAAGGATTCTTTGGAGTAAGCCGTGGTACGGATATGAGCATAAACACAGACGCTATGTTAATGGCAGATAAAACTTGGGGTAAGTTCAACATGAATCTGCTAGGCGGTGGAAACATTTATTATACACGCTATGACTTTATGAGTAGTAAAACAAAAGGAGGGCTTTCTATTCCAGAATTCTACTCCTTAAATGCCTCTATCGATCCAATCGAAGCAACCAGCGAACTACAACAAAAACGAGTTAATAGCGTCTACGGCAAAGCATCCCTTTCATGGGCAAGCACTTATTTTCTGGACGTAACCGGAAGGAATGATTGGTCTTCGACCCTTTCTTCTGACCAGCGTTCTTACTTCTATCCATCCGTTTCAGGAAGTATTGTTTTATCCGAGATTGTCAAATTACCAACTTGGTGGGATTTCCTAAAAGTTCGGGCTTCATGGACAACAGCCAAAGAGGATGCCAAGATATATGCCAATAACAACGTATATTCTGTCAGTACAAATGTATGGGACGGACTTTCAACAGCGTCTTATCCATCCAGTAAGATCGGTGGACAAGTACGTCCAAAGAAATCGGAAGTATGGGAAGTCGGAACAGCCACTAACATGTTTAAGAACCGTTTATTCCTTGACTTTTCTTATTATCGTAAAATGGAATCCGATTTTATTATCGAAGGAGGAGTCAGCAGCGCAACTGGCTTCAATAGTATTCAAACCAATTTTAAAGAAACGCGTCTTCGCTCCGGATTCGAAATTACCATTGGAGGAACACCTATTCAGACCAAAGATTTTAGTTGGGACATCCTAACAAACTGGTCACACGACCAATATACCTACAAAACGATAGACCCAGATTATTCGACTAAAAAACCATGGGTCAAAGAAGGAGCTAGCTGGGATTGGCTTGCCGTTTACGATTGGGAACGTGATCCAGAAGGAAATATCATTCATAATGGAGGTATGCCAGTTAAACAAAACTTTCAAACAAAGATCGGAAATACTACTCCTGATTTAGTTTGGGGTATCACAAACACATTCAAATACAAAAACTTCACACTCAGCTTTACGCTTGATGGTCGTGTCGGCGGTTTATCTTACTCTAAAACTCATCAAATGTTATGGAATACAGGAGCTGTCATTGACACTGATACACAATGGCGTTATGAAGAAGTCGTAAACGGAAATAAAACCTATATCGGACAAGGGGTAAAAGTTGTTTCAGGAAGTGTAACTCGCGATCCAGATGGCAATATCATAGAAGATACACGCGTGTTTGCTCCTAATGATGTTGTTGTCTCATATGAATCTTATATCAGTAAATATCATGATTCACATCACAATGCATGTCGCCAGAATATACTGAAAGAAACGTTCTTCAAGCTCCGAAATCTTTCACTCACATATGATCTGCCATCCACATTGTGCCAAAAGATGAAAATGAAAAGTGCTTCTATTGGTTTCACCGGTCAAAATCTGTTCCTTTGGGCTAAAGAATACAAATATGCAGACCCAGATAAAGGAGGAGACTCTTCTGGTACAGAAAGCTTAAATTCCCCATCCCAACGCTATATGGGATTCAATTTAAAAGTTAATTTCTAATCTGATAAAACAATTCAATTATGGAACTGAAATATAAAGCAATCGCTTGCTTTCTGATAGGAATATTTTCATTATCAGGATGCACATCTACTTTTGACGATCTGAACACCAATCCGGATACAACAACTAAAGTAAACGCTTCCATGCTTGCCTCCAAAGTCATTCTTGACATGACCAAATCGGCAAGTAACTGGAGAAATGAATTTCTGGTCAAACGGATGTTTTGGGGAGAACAAATCGACGATGGACAATATAACCGTTTTGGAAAAGGCAGTTTTGATAACATCCAAACTTTAACAAATGCCTGGAAAATGGTTGAACTATCCTCTGAAGATGATTTGGATGCTCATACAGGTTTATATTATTTTCTGAAAGGCTGGTATTTCTATCGTACAACGATGGATATGGGAGATATCCCTTATTCGGAAGCTCTGAACATCGAAGAACATCGTTATCCCCAATATGATGAACAAAAAGACGTATTTAAAGGCATTCTTGAAGACCTTGCTCTTGCCGACGAATATTTTGCAAAATCCAAACAAGCTTTTTCCGGAGATCCTTTCTACCAGGGAGATCCGAAAAAATGGAGAAAAGCGACAAATGTTTTACGTTTAAAAGTCCTAATGTCTCTATCCAAACGGGCAGACGATACACAGGAGTTGCAAATAAAAGAAACGTTCTCCAAAGTTGTTTCAGAAAATAATCTATTTAAAAGCAATGAAGATAACCTACAGGTCATCTACTCTGACAAAGATGGTCAAAAAAATCCCTATCACGTAACGGGAACTCGTAGTATCGACTATTATGCCGGCACACACACATTAATTGATCCTTTAAAAAGATTCAAAGATTACCGATTATTTTATTATCTGGCTCCAGCAGAAGGGTTGACAAACGAATTATACCTGCCAGCAGGAGAAAAACTTTTAAAGCCAAATGACTGGAATGCCTATCCTGCAGTGGATGCCGCTGGCGTATACGACATTGAAAAAGAAAAAATCGCAAAACGTATGCACTCCCGTCCCAATGACGTATACCGTTTGAGTTATGTCGGAGTACCTTGCATCCGTTTAGGATATGCAGATATGAATTTCCTTCTCGCAGAAGCGGTTGAAAGAGGATGGATCACCGGCTCTGCAAAACAATATTATGAGGAAGGCATTCGAGCTTCTTTCCTGTTTGTCCGTACCACTGTCCCTGCTGAATACAACAACGGAGTAGAGATTACAGATGATTATATTACATCATACCTGAAAGGCGAATATGTAGCCTATAACACAAACGGGTCTGTAACAGATCGTCTGAAGCAAATCTGGATGCAAGCTTTTCTGGCCAGATACTTCCATATAGCCACAGATGATTACTACGAATATCGCAGAAACGGATACCCGGAATTCCCAATCAATCCAGAAACAAACCTAAATAATGCAAAAGATAAAATTCCAATGCGTTACATGTATCCAGAATCTGAAACCAACTACAACAAAGAATCATTGTATAAAGCTTTGGATCGCCAATGGGGAGGAGTTGACGATGTCAACAGTATTATGTGGCTTCTGAAATAATTTATTCATATAGAAGAGAGCACCGAATATAAAAACATTCATTATATTCGGTGTCTCATTTTTAATTTATATATATATATCATGAACAAAAAACTTTTTTTTATCTTAACGATTATTCATCTCAATATTTTTTGTATATCCGCCCAGATCTACCCTGTCCGGCCTCAACTATCCGACAAGCATTCTTTTTCCATGATCCTGCTGCCTGATCCGCAGAGTTATAACAAGTTCGATGCTAACCAACCGCTATTCGAGCTACAGACAGCTTGGATTGCCAACAGCATCGAACCTTTGAATATCAAAGGAGTTCTGTGTACCGGTGATTTGGTTGAACAGAACGAGATACGGATTCCGGACGGCATAAACGGAAATCAGACAAGCGAAGAACAATGGCAGGCCGCATCCAGGGCATTTGAACGGCTCGACGACAAAATATCTTATGTCGTTTGTACCGGGAATCACGATTACGGATATGAGAAAGCAGAAAACCGCCTCTGCCACCTTCCTGATTATTTCCCTTCCGAGCGGAATAGCTGCTGGAAAAAGTCATTGGTCGAGACAGGCCTGAACTATCAAGGTATTCCGACTCTTGAAAATGCAGCTTATGAGTTCGAGACAGACACATGGGGAAAACTATTGGTCATATCACTCGAATTTGCTCCGCGTGACGAGGCGATCGAATGGGCGGCCAAAGTTGCCGGTAAAGCCAAATACAAAAATCATAAAGTGATCCTGCTGACACACTCCTATATGTCACCGGAAGCCAAACGTCACATCAAGGAAAGCTACAAAATATCACCCGCCAATTACGGAGAAGCCATCTGGCAGAAACTGGTCTATCCTTCCTCCAACATCTGCATGGTGATATGCGGACATGAATGCGAGATAGCAGACTACAAGGGCAATGTCAGCTTCAGGACTGACAAAAACAGCACAGGCAAGAATGTAGCCCAAATGATGTTCAACGCCCAGACCGCCGACGGTCAATGGCATGGCAACGGGGGAGACTGCTGGCTCCGCATCATGGAGTTTATGCCGGATGGAAAGACGATTAAGATCAAAACATTCTCCCCCCTGTTCGCACTTTCTCCCCTGACATCCGAAAAGGCTTGGAGAACAGATTCATACGATCAATTCGACATCACGATCGAATAAACCATTCATAAACAAAAACCATCTAAAGATGAAACAACTTCTTATTATTCTTTCACTTGTGCTCGGATGCCTGCAACCAGGCTACACACAGAAACCCGTCTTGAAATTCAATAAAGACGGCAAGTTCAAAATCGTACAGTTCACGGACGTACATTACATTCACGGGAATCCCAAGTCAGCCGTTTCTCTCGAACGCATCAACGAAGTACTGGATGCGGAAAAACCGGACTTAGTGCTATTCACAGGTGATGTCATCTACGGTCAACCGGCAGAGGAAGGGATGCGCACAATCCTGAACTTAGCGGCCAACCGCCAAATACCCTTCGGAGTGACATTCGGCAATCACGATGACGAACAGGGACTTACCCGTACTCAGCTATTCGATATCATACAGACAATACCTTACAACCTGACCGATTCCGTGGCAGGAGTCACAGGAGTGACCAACTTTATTCTTCCCTTGAAATCGTCCGATGGAAAGAAAGACGCAGCCATCCTGTATTGTATGGACTCTCACTCATATTCACAGATCAAGGGAATAGGCGGCTATGATTACATCAAGTTTGACCAGATCCGATGGTACCGCGAAAACAGCGCGAAATACACAAAGCAAAACGGCGGCACTCCCCTGCCCTCGCTGGCATTCTTCCACATCGCCCTGCCGGAATACAACCAGGCCGCATCAGATGAAACGGCCATTCTGGTCGGAACCCGAAAAGAAAAAGCCTGCGCTCCGCAACTGAACTCCGGCATGTTTGCCTCGATGAAGGAAATGGGGGATATCTTAGGTGTATTTGTCGGACACGATCATGATGACGACTATGCTGTTTTCTGGAAAGGCATCCTGCTTGCCTACGGCCGTTACACCGGTGGCGACACGGTGTACAACAACCTGAGCAACGGTGCCCGCGTAATCGAGATGACTGAAGGATCAACCAATTTCAGAACCTGGATTCGCCAAAAAGACGAGGAGGTGATCAACACGGTAAACTATCCTTCGGATTTCATCAAAAAGAAAGACTAAATCAGGACATAATCCGACCGTTTTCAAAACATAGGTGTTTTGAAAACGAATCATGCATGTTTCTTCCTCAAAACACCTATGTTTTGAAACCAAGACGAAGGTGTGTAGAAATACAATAGATATAACTTAGGCATGGATTACATGAAAAAAATAAATTTATCTATGTAATCCGTGCCTAAAAGATCATGACAAAGGAGTTTTAACACATTTACGTTCTCTTTATTTATCATTTTACTTTTCTGGTTTCAACACCACTCCCAAACTCTTCTTGCCGTCCATCTTGATTACGACCGGTTTATCGAAACGGACATGGCGAAGGTATTCGGTTTCCTCCACCGCTGGTAAGGAATTCAGATATCCCTCATCAAACCAGCCATCACCCTTAAACGGGTTGATCGTAAAGTAACCGACACCAAACGAAGTCAGATTTTGGAAAAAATGCGTTCCCTGGCTCGGATCGACACGATAATTCTCCAGCCCGCATTCCACTATAACACGTGCATTGCTGATATGAGGCCATTTCACCGGAATGCCCAGCCAGGAGTCACTACTTCCCCAACGACCAGGACCAACCAAAACATAATTCTTTTCTTCTCCTGTGAACTGGCGGTTCATCTTCTCGATATCATAGGCTATCGACTGGTTGTTGGAGGAACAGAAAGCACCGGTCTTTACATATATAATATCCTGCACATCCGTCACAATGCCATGTCCCAAAACGCTTGTCGATGTAAGTATTGTATCCTCTTGTTCCACAAGCGTCAGGTCTTCTTCCATTACCTCCTTGTTATCCACGATCGGGCGAACTTGCAACAGATAGAATGTAGCGAAACCGGGATTCTGCGGATCTATATTTACCGCAAACTCAATCTCGATAGGCCGCCCCATCTCATCCTGTCCGACATGCAGTATCTGATCGAGCGTATCGGCCAACGGAAAAACCTCATGTTGAAGAACATTCACAAAAGACAATATCTTACGCCCGCCAGGATAGTAACCGTCACGAATAACCTGATCATAAGGATCGTATGTCGAAACAATAAACTTCAGAGAACCGTCCGCATCCGCGTCTTTCAGATTTAGACGAAGCAAATTAAACGAATCATCCACAGAAAACTGATCTGCCAGATTCTTCAAGTCAAGTGCATAAAAACGAGTTTGAGTCTCACGGAGCGCAAAGTCCATCGTACTCATCTGCAAAATATTGTGCGGATGACGAGGAGAGAAACGTAAAGTCTGCCCTCCGTCTACGATATATTTTCCAAGCCCCAAAGCAATATTGGCAATTCCGTCTTCCGCCTTTTCATTTCCAATCGGGTAGAAATTCAACGAACGTGCGACACCAGAGATAGTAGGATAGAAACGGTCATTATACCGGTTCCCTACTACTTCCTGTAGAACGATCGCCATCTTTTCCTGGTCGATAAGGTTCGATGTCGCCGTCATATATGCCTTGCTGTCACGATAAAAGACAGAAGCGTAGACTGCTTTGATCGCGTCGCTTAACGTACGGAGCATATCATATTTATCTTCCAGCTTGGGTACCATGTAAGTAGAATAAATCCCAGCGAACGGTTGATAATGGGAATCTTCCAGAAGACTAGACGAACGGACGGCAATCGGACTTTTGACAACATCGAAAAACGCCATCAGGTCTTCAATCAGACGGGCGGGAAGGCTGGCACGCAGGAAATATTTCAGGATCGTTTCGTCATCCACTTCACTCAGTACGACCGGATACAGTTCGTTTGTCTCCATAAATTCGTCGAAGATGTCTGTACAGATCACGACCGTCTTCGGAATGGTCACAGCAAAGTGATCGTGTTCCAACTTGGGATAACGCTTTACCATCGCCCCAATAAACGCCAGGCCCCTGCCCTTTCCTCCCAGCGAACCGTCGCCTATACGGGCAAAGTTACTATATTCGTCGAAGCGCTCCTTCTGATAGACTGCAACAACACCGGAATTCTTCATCCGACGGTACTGCACGATCAAGTCGAAAATCAACTTGCGCGCCTCATCCATATCCTTGTAGTCGCTCACATCCACACGCTTCAACACCTCTGCCGGCGGAAACATGGCACGGGAATAGAAGAAGCGGGAAAAATGGTTACGACTCAGATGATAAACCAGCGAATCGTCCGGTATCTGAAAGACCTTCTTTTGCAAATCCTTCAAGTCCTTGATGCGCATGATCTCCTCCTTCGTCTGTGGATTCAGGATGACGAAATCGCCGAAACCAAAACGCTGCATGATCTTCTTCCTCAGATCCTGCGGATAACTCTTGGAATTTTTGTCGATAAAGGAAGCTCCCAGTTCTTTCGCATACACTTTGTTGCTTGCCTCCGACGATTCCAAGACAAAAGGGATGATCAGGCCGGTCTTCCGCACATACTGCCCGAACTTGTATCCGGCGTAAGGATCTTTCACTCCGTCGTGCATGAAGCTCATGTCCGAGATGATCCCCAGCATATTATCGCGGTACTGGTTGAAGATGCGGACAGCCTCCTCATAGGTACGCGCCAACTTGATCTTGGGACGCCCACGCATACGAAGTGTACGCTGATGGTCGTTCAACGCCTCTTTAGCAAACATCTGGCTCTGTTCCAATACAAATTTATACAGATGCGGCAAAGCCGAAGAATAGAAACGGACGGAATCTTCCACCAACAAGATAATCTGCACACCGACACTGGCCGTATCGTCCGGCGCATTCATCTTGTCCTCGATCAGCTTGATTATGGCGAGCAACAGCTCCGCATTTCCCAACCAGCTGAACACATAGTCGATCGCACTCAAATCTTCATTGGCAATCCGCTTGGATACCTCTTTCGAGAATGGGGTGAGGACTACGATCGGTATATTGGGGTAATGAATCTTGATCTCCGTCGCCGCCGCAAAGATATCGCGGTTATCCATATTCGGCATGCAGATGATCAGTTCGAAGTTACGGTCTTTCAACTCAGTCAGTGCCTCCTCCTCTGTCGTCACCTGTGTGAAACGAGGCGGGTAACGAAGGCTTAGTGACGTATATTCGTTGAATATCTGCTCGTCCACCCGCCCATCGTCCTCCAGCATGAAGGCATCGTATTTAGTAGCGATAAGCAATACATTATATATACGCTTATTCATTAGATTGGCGAATGATGTGTCTTTAAACACAAGGTTCTTAAAGTCCGGTATTCCGCTCATAATGATTCGATAGAATTAACGGCCTCAAATGTAAGGAAAAAAACAATCAACCGAAAGCATGTGACAAGATTTGAGCAAGTGGCACATCCGTTCCCTCAGCATGGCACAGACGTTTCCTTAGCATGGCACAAGCATTTCACCTATATGGCACAAACGTTTCACAGCAAGGAAACGGCTGTGCCAACAGCACCACACATTTCCTGGCACAAAGTGAAACCGGAATCCCATCCGTAGGAATCCGGATTTTCACTTAAAGAACATTGTTCAAAAACATAAAAAGAACTATCAAAAAGTAAGCAAAACATTTTGTCAACCCAGGCTATTCCCTATATTTGCAAACAGAATGTTATCTTAAAAAGAAATTATATACTATGAAGACAGAAGTAATCTTATCAGCACTGGAAGCAAAACATCCGGGCGAAAAGGAGTATTTGCAAGCAGTAAAAGAAGTTCTTCTTTCAATTGAAGAAGTGTACAACCAGCATCCCGAATTCGAGAAAGCTAAAATCATCGAACGATTGGTTGAACCGGAACGTATTTTCACCTTCCGTGTGCCCTGGGTAGACGACAAAGGGGAAATACAAGTCAACTTGGGATATCGTGTGCAATTCAACAACGCGATCGGCCCGTACAAGGGCGGCATCCGCTTCCATCCTTCTGTCAACCTGTCCATCCTGAAGTTCTTAGGATTCGAACAGACTTTCAAAAACGCTTTGACAACATTGCCGATGGGCGGTGGTAAAGGAGGATCCGACTTTGCTCCTCGCGGAAAAAGTGATGCGGAGATCATGCGTTTCTGCCAGGCATTCATCCTCGAATTATGGCGTAACCTCGGACCGGACCGCGATGTTCCGGCGGGTGACATCGGCGTAGGAGGACGTGAAGTCGGTTATATGTATGGCATGTATAAGAAACTGGCTCGCGAAAACACCGGTACGTTCACAGGTAAAGGTATGGAATTCGGCGGCTCTATCCTCCGTCCCGAAGCAACCGGTTTCGGTGCCCTCTACTTCGTTCACCAAATGTTGGAAACTCATGGTATAGATATTAAAGGTAAGACTGTTGCTATCTCCGGTTTCGGAAACGTCGCTTGGGGAGCTGCCACAAAGGCTACCGAACTGGGTGCAAAAGTCGTCACGATCTCCGGCCCGGACGGCTATATCTATGATCCGGACGGCATTTCCGAAAAAAAGATCGATTATATGCTGGAACTGCGTAACTCAGGTAATGATATTGTAGCTCCTTACGCCGAAGAATTCCCCGGTTCGACCTTCTATCCCGGCAAGAAACCCTGGGAACAGAAAGTGGATATCGCACTGCCTTGTGCCACCCAGAACGAACTGGACGCAGACGATGCACGCAAGCTGATCGAGAACAAGACATCATGCGTAGCCGAAGTATCCAACATGGGATGTACAGCTGAAGCTGTCGACCTGTTCATCGAGCATAAACAACTTTTTGCACCGGGCAAGGCTGTCAACGCTGGCGGTGTCGCCACTTCCGGCCTGGAAATGACTCAGAACGCCATGCATATTTCGTGGACAGCTGCCGAAGTCGATGACAAATTGCATCAGATCATGAGCGCTATCCACCAACAATGTGTCGAACATGGAACAGAGGATCAATATATCAACTATGTGAAAGGTGCGAACATTGCAGGCTTCATGAAAGTGGCCAAAGCAATGATGGCGCAAGGTATCGTATAGATCGATGTGTATTCAATATACATAGAGAAGTGTGTCTATGAGAAGGGGGATGCCTGTAATTGCAGGCATCCTTTTTTGTATCAATGAACTTTACCCGGATTCTTCGCGATAAAGTCCTTCCATCCGGTATATTTCTTTTCCTGTATCGGATTATTCGTCTGGAAATAATGGCAAACGGCAGCTGCCAATCCATCTGTCGCATCCAATTGCGGCAACATGGATGCTTCCGGAATATGCAGGTAGCGCTGTAACATCCCGGCCACTTGTTCTTTTGCAGCATTCCCATTTCCGGTAATGGACATCTTGATCTTTAGCGGGGCATATTCAAATATCGGGATATCCCGTTCAAGTGCGGCAGCCATAGCGACTCCCTGTGCACGCCCCAATTTCAACATACTCTGTACGTTCTTCCCGAAAAACGGAGCTTCAATGGCCAGTTCGTCCGGATGATACTGATCGATAAGTCCCAAGACCCGCTCAAAAATCTTACGGAGCCGCAAATAATGATCCTCGTATTTATTCAATTGGAGTATCCCCATAGCTTCCAGTTTGGGTTTGTTTCCTTCAATCGTCAGCACTCCGTAACCCATCACAATCGTCCCAGGATCAATGCCCAATATGACACGGTCTTTCGTCATTTCTCCCAATCTATCTCTTCCAGTAAAGTACTAAAGCCGGCAATCTTATGACCGAAACGAGCAACCAATGCGCGGTGAAGGTTATTTCCTTCATTCTGCAACCAGAAATTCAACGTATCGACATTCTTAACATGAAACTGGACGGAGAAACTGATGCCTTCTCCTTCTTCAGCCTGCATCACACGTCGCAGGCATGGCCGCTGTAGGAAACCGCTCTCCACGGCTTTCGGGATATACTGTTTTTTCAGATAATCCAAACTTTCATCCAGAATATCTTTTTCTATATGGAACGTTGTATTATAAACAATCATCTTATTTTTTATAAAAAATCTATGGCAAAGATAGTGGTTATATCAGGAAAAGCCCTATATTTGCGCTTGAAAATAAGTCATACGGGGCATTAGCTCATCTGGCTAGAGCGTCAGACTGGCAGTCTGAAGGTGATCGGTTCGAGTCCGATATGCTCCACAACCTTATGGTAAATAACAAAAAAGGCATTCATTTCTGAATGCCTTTTTTGTTATTTCTATCTTATTTCTTCGCAGTTGCCAACTCCGTTTCAATCGGATCGTCGTACTGTTCCTGCAATTTATTCAGTTCGGTTTTCAGACTGTCGATCAAGGCTTCATTGCCCGGTTCATTATAGATATTATGCATTTCCATCGGATCGTTTTGCAGATCATAAAGTTCCCACACATCGATATCATTATAGAAATGGATTAATTTATAGCGGTCGGTACGAACACCATAATGACGTTTTACTGCGTGTTCCGCCGGATACTCGTAAAAATGATAATATAAAGAAGTACGCCAATCTTTCGGCTTTTCACCTTTCAACAAAGGCAAATAAGAATCACCCTGGATATCTTCGGGAACAGGGACGCCCGCCACTTGAAGGAAAGTCGCTGCATGGTCGATATTCTGGACCATTTCGGGGATGTCGCCTTTAACACCGCCGGGAAAACGAACCAACATCGGTGTACGGAAAGATTCTTCATACATGAAACGTTTGTCGAACCAGCCATGTTCACCCATATAGAATCCCTGGTCGGAAGTATAAACGATAATAGTATTTTCCAATAAACCGCTTTTCTCCATATAATCCAACACACGCCCCACATTACGGTCTACGGAATGGATCACACGCATATAATCGTGCATGTACTGTTGGTATTTCCATTCAGCCAACGCCTTCCCCGTCAACTTCTGTTCCTTGAATTTCTTAATAATAGGATCATAATGTTTGTCCCAAGCTGCCTTTTGAGCCGGAGTCATCCGGTTATATAAATTACGGCCATTTTCTTCAAGGCCGGTAGTCGTATGGATCTCATTTTCCTTATCTGCCATCTTCAAGTCATAGACGAGATCCATATCCTTGATAATATTCATTTCCTGTTCGGATGCGGCAATACGCCCTTCATATTTGTCATAAAATGTTTCGGGAACCGGGTAAACGACATCTTCATACAAATCCAAATCACAGGTATCCGGCATCCAGGTACGATGGGGCGCTTTGTGGTGGAGCAAGAGACAGAAAGGTTTATTCTTATCACGTTTGTTATCCAGCCAGTCCAAAGCTAAATCCGTCGTGATGTTCGTAGCATAGCCTTCGATCTGCTTTTTCTCTCCGTTATCGATAAAGTACGGATTATAATAATCCCCCTGTCCGATCAAGATATTCCAGTAATCGAAACCGGTAGGATCGGATGTCAGATGCCATTTCCCTACAACTGCAGTCTGATAGCCGGCTTGTTGCAACAACTTCGGGAATGTCTGCTGGCTGCCGTCAAAACGTTTCGTATTGTCGGTAAAGCCATTCTTATGGCTATGCTTGCCCGTCAGCAAACAGGCACGACTGGGACCGCTTAAAGAGTTGGCGACGAAACTGTTCGTAAACCGTACGCCTTCATTAGCAATCCGGTCGATATTCGGAGTTTCGATAAAACGATGATCGTAAGCACTAACTGTCTGATAAGAATGATCATCGCACATGATATAGAGAATATTCATAGGCTTCTCCGACACCCCTTTTTTGTCCTTTTGGACACAGGCAGGAAGAGTTACGGCTACCAAACCTGTCAAAAGAAATAGTTGATTAGTTTTCATGATACATTATGTTTTTTGTCTGGATTTGGCAAAATTAAACAGAGCGAACGGAATAATCACTATCCGGACTAAAAAATATATAAAAAAGTCCCGAAACTTTATTCCGGGACTTTCCTTTACCTCTTACCTTTCTTATTTGTCATAATACGGCAATTTGTACGGATTTCTGTATTCGTACCAGTACAAACGATGTGATTCGGCTTCCCTATCGCCATTAAAGCTCAACGTTGCCGGATCCCAATGAACAGGACGTCCCAGTTCACGGGCAATGTTTTGCAAGCAGCAAAGCGTATTCGTACTACAACCGACTTCAACCGGAGCAATCGGATTCCGGCGTGAACGAACGCAATCGATAAAGTTCTGCATATGCGGAGAGCTTACTTCATATTCTCCCTTCCCGACTTTCTTTTCCTCTTTCGGCAACAAGGAAGGATCGGAACATTCGATATAACCGCGAGCGACTTTCAACCACCCCTTATCGCCGATAAACTTGATACCTTGCGCGTTGGCATTATCTTCACGATAAGGTTGTTCGGTCATCACGATACCATTAGCATATTTCATCGTCGCATATTCTGTGCCTTCATATCCTTTCGGGATAAACTCTACTGGACCGGAGCCGTCCATACCGATGGCCGCCTGTGCAATATCGAACATATGAGCCCCCCAATCGGCTGTATATCCGTTTCCGGTTTCCTGATACCAGCGCCATGCCCCCCACAACTTCTCGTTCTGTTCGGGTTCAAGAGAGATAGGAGGACAAAGATCAGGATGATAATGAATCTTCGGATCGTTCAACGGTCCCATCCACTGATTGAAATTCAGATTACCGGGGACATCCATTTCCGGCAAGTCCAATGGCTTGGGGGGTTCGCCGACACGGGCGTATATCTTTTCGATATGGCCGATCTTACCGGCACGAACCAACGCAATCGCATCCTGAAACTCCTTACTCGAACGCTGCTGGCTACCGATCTGAAAAACCCGATTATTATCGCGTACGGCACGAGCAACAGCCAGACCTTCCGTAATCGTATAAGCCAACGGCTTCTGGCAATAAACATCCTTACCGCTCTGACAAGCATGGATAGCAACCAATGCATGCCAGTGGTCAGGTGTTGCCACTTCAATCACGTCGATATCCTTACGGTCCAGCACATCTTCATAAAATTCATACATATCGCAACGGGGAGCTACATTCAGAGACTTCTGCCAAGCCTCGACACGACGTTTGAAACGTTCACGTTTCAAGGAATCCACGTCACAACAGGCAGCGACCTGCACCCCAGGACAAGTAGAGAAACTCTTAAAATCGGATAAACCTTGTTGCCCTAATCCGACAAACCCTAAAACGACACGATCACTCGGTGCGATACGCACCCCATTTACAGCCCAGCTGGGCAGGATAGTCAAACTTGCCAATCCAAGAGCGGAAAGGCCGAGAAACTCTCGACGGGTTACACCCTTCTTAGTGTTTTCTTTCATGGTAATTCAAAATATATTGGACTAAAAAATTATTCGGACAAATATAGGTATTAAATATCAAAACAACACATCTATCCCATCTAATTTGAATGAATAGGGCCTCTTTTGGAAATCATTCTTGCGGGTAATATTTTTTAACATTCTATTTGATAGCAAATTTCCTGATTAAGGTATCAAAATGACAATAGAGGAAAGAAGGTAGAAAAAAGGGTTCTTTTGGTGTGATTGCCCTATAGAAAAGATGTCGTTTATTAAAAAAATTATGGCTTTCCATTTCATAATTATGAATCAGGAAAGCCATAACGATATATCAAAATACGTTTGTATCAGAAAGCGTAGCCGAAACCGACGTTCAGGTAAATCGGATACATGGCGAAAGTAATTGTATCGAAATCTTTCTGAAAGATATCATTCAATCCCCAAGTCAGGTCTGCATAGACATTCAAATGCTTAAAAGCACGCCATTCGGCACCTAACTGCGCACCCCATTGGAAGCGGCGAAGGTTTTTCGAGAAGTCATAAGGGGCATTTTTTCCATCGGCAAAAACGACCTTATTACCGGTAGGATCACCTTCGCGCAAATAACCATCATACACGTTTCCGGAAAAATCACCCTCCAACATATAGGCAAAATACGGTCCCAGATTCATACTGAAGCGACGATTAAACTGATGAGTAGCCAAAACCGGAAAAGACAGATATGTATTCTTTACATTAGTCTTCACATATCCAGTCCAATTTCCTTTTATGCGTTCACCCCCTTCACCGATGATTTCCATTCCATAATTTTTCACATTGGCATTCGTTTTCATCCCTTTGCTATCCAAACGAATACCGATTCTCATTCCCCATTTTTTTTCTTGATCGAACCACTTTGTCACATTCCCCTCTATCGCAACAGCCATAGTAGGATTATACCCCGTTATATCACGAATCTCAACGGGCAATGGTATCGGAGCCGTTCCCCCTATGTTAAAGCCGGCTTTTACCTCATACTCCAAACCGATCAATGCAGAATTGATAATTCCCTTATTCCGGTCTTCTTGTCCAAAAACCGAAAACGTTACCAGCAGCAAGGCCAGTACACAAATTGATACAATATTCTTTCTCATCACAATAATCTTTTTTAATCTGCTGCATGAATCAGTTCCACTTCATCGATATGCAATGTACTGCCGACAGCACCTCTGAAATAATCCCCTTCAATACTGGAAGAAAAGACAATAGCCACATTATATTTACCAGCTTTCAGTTTATCTTTATCTACAGTTTTTCCAGTCTTTGTCACAAATGGCAAATAAAACTCCGTCCACTCATCCGTTTCCTTCCGGTCTTTCTCATCAATGCGAGCTATGGATATCAAATTAGGATGATCAAAACGGTTCGTTGCATCCAATGTTTTTGTCTTTTCATCTGTCTCGTAAAAGATTGCATAAATATCCCACGTATCCTTTTTATCTTTTACAATATTTCCATTCTCATCTTTATAAACTTCACCTGCCTTATACTTATAATACCCCTTCAAGTAGGTCGGTATATGCTCGAACGGAACTCCGAACATTGTTGCTTTCAATGGGTCGGTCAATGCGTTCCCTACACTAAACGTACCCATAAAAAGATTACCGGCAGCAATAGGCATACCCAACTTCGAACCGAAATCCCCTGTCGACTTTGTTTCCAACTTTACGCATTTGCCCATTTTTCCTTCCGCATAAGAAGAAGTCGGAAATGATGCCGGATCTTCCGTACCTGCACCAGTCAAAGCAAAACCGGTATTTCCACTGGCCCAATCCATTACCCATTTTCCCTCAGAATCATTCTCATAGAAAATATTATAAACATATTTCAAAAGCGAACTCTTGTAATCCTTTACATTCTCAAAATGATATTCCGAGCTAATTCCGGCAATAATATAAGTAACTTGATATTCTTTCTTCCAATTTCCATCTTCAGAAGTTACCGTATAAAATTGCGGAGTCGTAAAGTCACGTTCGGTCCCGCTGGCCGGAGAAATGGTTGCACCGGGAGTCAATGTAAATTCAGGTGCCTGATGTGTCAAATCGGCATCGGCCGTTACCATCAATACTACCTTATTATTTTCTATAATTGGATCACGTTTCAAGATATCTCCCGGCACTGTACAAGTCAATATATCCGCTTCTGCATTCAACGCTTCGTCACGAATACACGAAACCAGCGTAATTCCCAGCAAAAGGCATACAATAAAATAAGTTACTCTAATCATCTTATGTCTGTTTTACAAATAATAGGTTTTCCTTAAAAAGCAAACCGGATACAAAAATACGCTCCTTTTCCCAAAAAGCCACCGTATTTATATTTTTATCACAGTTTTTATTGTATCGCTCACCTATTATTTATACATTTGGCTCAACAACTTATAATATCTAATTCATAAGACCATGACAACACGCAGAGATTTTATCCGGCAAGCGACCTTATTAGGAGCCGGACTTTCCATGAGTCCATTCTTTATCAACGCGACTCCTGGAAGTGTAGGAGCGAACGACAAAATACGCGTCGGACTAATTGGCTGTAAAGGAATGGGATTTTCAGACCTACAAGCCTTCCTCCGGAATCCGGAAGTCGAGTGTATCGCATTATGCGACATCGACGACGAAGTTCTCAACAGTCGCGCGGCTGAAACTCAAAAAATCACAGGCAAGAAAGTTAAAAACCTATATAAAGACTGGCGGAAACTGATCGATAACAAAGATATCGACGTTGTCATTGTCGGTACACCCGACCATTGGCACTGCCTGCAGATGGTAGCCGCCTGTGAAGCCGGTAAGGATGTTTATTGCGAAAAGCCGTTAGGCAACAGCATTGAAGAATGTAACATTATGGTTCGCGCCGCCGAGAAATACAACCGGGTTGTACAGGTAGGACAATGGCAACGCAGTGATCCGCACTGGCAGGATGCCATGGCATTCGTACACAGCGGGCAATTAGGCAAGATACGTACCGTCCGCGTGTTCTCGTATCAAGGTTGGTGTCCTTCCATCCCGGTCAAACCGGACGAACCCGTTCCCGCAGGAATCGACTATGACATGTGGCTGGGTCCGGCTCCCAAACGTCCGTTCAACCGTAACCGTTTCCATTTCACCTTCCGCTGGTTTTGGGATTATGCCGGCGGACTGATGACTGATTGGGGTGTGCATCTACTCGACTATGCACTATATGGAATGAACGTTACAGCCCCCAACTCTATCATGGCTTCGGGAGGCAAATTCGGATATCCGGATGACGCCTGCGAAACACCGGACTTGCTTCAAACAATTTATACATTCGATGACTTCACCGTCATGTGGGATCATGCAATCGGTATCGACGACGGAGCTTACGGGCGCAATCACGGCCTGGGATTTGTCGGAGAAAACGGAACACTGGTTGTCGATCGCAGTGGCTGGGAAGTAATCCCCGAAAAGGTAAGCGGCAAAGCCCGCATGGAAGCGGTTCCATTGAAGAAAGCATATGGTGAAGGCGGTTTGAACCTGCATGTCAAGAACCATCTGGAATGTATCAAATCGCGCAACCGCAACTGTAATGCCAGTATCGAAATCGGCGCCCATATCGCCAAGTTCTCCCAATTAGGCAACATCGCCTACCGTACCGGCAAGAAACTGACTTGGGACGGAAAGAGTTTCCATGACGCAGAAGCAGACAAATATTTATGCAAGGAATACAGGACACCTTGGGAGTTACCGAAGATTTAAACCAAAAGGGGTTGTGTCAAATACAGGCACAACCTTTTTTATACAATAACTTGCTCACGTAATGGATTATCTATACTTTTGCTTGAACGAAAAATCAGAATAGGAACAGATTATGAAGATAACAATAGAAAACGGGAAAGAAACAGTCATCAATCTTTCCGGACAATTGGATACGTTAACCTCCGTCGATCTTGAAAAAGAGATCGCTCCCATCCTGCAGGGGGAAGCGCAAACGGTAGTGCTCGACGGTGCGGAACTGACCTACATCAGCAGTGCCGGACTCCGCCTGCTCCTTACACTGCAAAAAGGGATGAAGAACAAAGGAGGCTCTTTCCGGCTGAAGAATATTCAGAATGAGATTATGGAAATCCTGAATATCACCGGATTCTCTCACATCCTCACGATCGAATAACAAGTATCTTTATTCCGGCAGATGACAAATACGCTACATATAAAGAATGAGCTGAAACAGCTAACCCGTCTATACGCGTTTCTGGACCAGCAAGCCGGTACTTATGAACTGGGAGAACTACAGTCGATGCAAATCAAACTGGCACTCGAAGAAGCCGTGACCAACGTCATCCAGTATGCCTATCCCGACAAAAAAGACCAGGACATCCGTATCGACATGAGCTACGAGAACAAACGGCTGACAATCGTCATAACCGATACCGGCATCAGTTTCAACCCTCTCGAAAGACAGGAGCCGGACCTTACTCTCTCATTGGAAGAACGCCCGACAGGCGGCCTCGGAATTTATCTGGTCAAGCAACTGATGACGGAAGTCAGCTATAGTCGTTCAGCCGGGAAAAATATACTCACAATGGCAAAAGACATTTGTTGATATGGCAGACTTCGACATTAGAGATATAGCAGCGCTCAAAGTAAAGCTGCAAATCATAGAGAAGCTCGTATTGGCCGACTGGATCTTGATTATCCTGTCGATGTATTACGACTGGGGAGGATGGATCACCTGCCTGATCGTTATTCAAATCATCCTGTATATCTACAAATCGAAACTGCGCAAACAACTGAAACAGAAAGAGTATCTCGCCAAAGTGGTAGAAGAGCGAACAATCGAACTCCGTATCCAGCGCGACCAAGTGCTGAATGAATCCAAGAAACTATCCGACGCCCTCGACGCTCTGGCGAAAGCACAGGACGAACTGGTCCGCAAGGAAAAACTGGCTACTGTCGGACAATTGACGCAAGGGTTGGTCGACCGCATCCTGAACCCGATCAACTACATCAACAACTTTGCCGGCCTTTCCGCCAATCTGATCAAAGACTTGAAAGAAAACATTACGGACCAGCAGGCGATCATGTCAAAAGAGAACTACGCCGACAGCATCGAGATTCTCGATATGATCAACAGCAACTTGCAGAAGATAAACGAACACGGCTGCAACACTGTCCGGATCGTCAAAGCAATGGAAGAATTGTTAAAAGACCGTCACGGCGACGTCACTCCAACGGACATCTGCAACCTCTGCAAAGTGAACGTAGACGTGATCCGCAAGCAGTTCAAAGAAGACATTGAGAATAAGCAGATACAGATAGAACTCGACTGTCCGGCAGAACCCACGACCGCAGAGATCAACATTGAGCAGATGAACAAAGTGATGCTCAACCTACTCAAGAACAGCCTTTACGCATTGCTGAAAAAGTTACAGAAAAAGGACTTCACGCCAATCATCAACATACACGTAGAAAAGAGACTGAACGGGACAATTTTTCTCAGCATCCGCGATAACGGCATCGGCATCGAGGACAACATCAAAGCCAAGATATTCGAACCGTTCTTCACCACGAAGCCCACTGCCGAGGCTGCGGGTGTCGGTTTGTACCTCTGTCGTGAAGTCATCCTGAACCACCAAGGGTCCATCATCGTAAAAAGTGAAAAGGATAACTTTACCGAGTTTATGATTACGATTCCTATTTATCAAAAAAGCAACAACAATGAATGAGGACAGTATGAAAGAGTTAGAACGTCTGAGAAAACAGATCAGCCAACAGGAAAAGATGGCTTCACTCGGACTGTTGAGCGCAGGTATCGCACATGAGATACAGAACCCGCTCAACTTCGTGATCAACTTCAGCAAACTATCATGTAAGTTGCTGCAAGATATGGAAGACGTATTGGACGAACTGGAAAGCAAGCTCTCTGCCGAGGTGGACGAGGAGATTAGGGAAATCATGGACGACCTCAAAAGCAACATGTGCAAGATCGAGGAAAACGGCAACCGGGCATCAAGTATCGTCCGAGGCATCCTGCTCTATTCCCGCGGCAAAGACGATGAATATATAGCGACCGACCTCTGCCAGCTGACAAAAGAATATGTATGGCTTTCCTACCATGCTGTCCGCGCCAATAACAAGAGCTTCAATGTTACCATCATAGAAGAATACGACAATACACTCCCGTTGGTCAAAGTAATCCCGCAGGACTTCAGCCGCGCTGTTCTCAACCTGATGAACAACGCCTGTTATGCTGTCTTCAGCAAATCCAAAGGTGTCGCTGAAAATCCTTATAGTCCGACCATCAAGGTAAGACTGGCAAAAGACAGCGACCGGGTACGGTTGGTTATCGAAGACAACGGCCCGGGAATCACGAAGGAGGTCAAAGAGAAACTTTATACGCCGTTCTTCACCACCAAACCGGTCGGAGAAGGAACCGGTCTCGGCCTCTCTATCACCAAGTCGATCATCGAACAAAAACATAACGGAACGATCGAGATGGAATCGGAGCCGAACGAATTCACCCGTTTCACAATCACCATTCCGATTAAATAATCAGAGAAACAACGCTACTATGGCTATAAAAATATTAAGTGTAGACGACGAACTTGACCTGGAAATATTGCTGACTCAATATTTCCGGCGCAAAATAAAGAAAGGTGAATACGAATTCCATTTCGCCCACAACGGACTGGAAGCACTCCAAATGCTGCTTGCCATGCCGGACTTCGACGTGATCCTGAGCGATATCAACATGCCGGAAATGGACGGACTTACGTTACTCACAAAGATTAACGAGATGCGTAACCCTGCGCTAAAATGCATTATGGTATCGGCCTACGGCGATATGGAGAATATTCGTAGTGCCATGAATCAGGGAGCCTTCGACTTCACGACCAAGCCAATCAATCTCGAAGACCTCGAACGAACCATTGAAAAGGCAGCCGAGCAGATCGCTTTCATCAAGCAGGCACAAAGGGAACACACACAATTGGAATCCATCCAGAACGACCTGCATGTCGCCCAGGAAATCCAGCAAACAATCCTGCCCAAGACATTCCCTCCGTTTCCGGAGTTGAAATCGTTCGACTTGTATGCCTATATGAACGCAGCCAAATATGTAGGAGGGGATTTTTATGATTTCTTCCGCATCGACCAGGACCGCTTGGGCTTCGTCATTGCCGATGTGTCGGGCAAAGGTGTTCCCGCCGCAATCTTCATGGCTATCAGCCGGACTGTGATACGTGCCATCGCACTGACCGAAAACTCGGCTTCCATGTGTATGCAACGTTCCAACAACATTCTCTGCCAAGAAAGCGTAAACGACATGTTCGTGACCGTATTCTACGGTATCCTGAATATCCATACAGGCACCGTCACCTACAGTAATGCAGGGCACAACCCGCCTATCCTGATGAAAAAAGACGGTTCCGTTTCCAAAGTACCGTCCACTGGCGACATGATATTGGGGGCGATCAACGATGCCAGTTATCACGAAAAGGAACTGAAGATGTCACCCGGCGACAATCTCTTTCTCTATACCGATGGAGTAACAGAAGCGATGAATACGAAGCATGAATTATACAGCGAACAACGGCTGCTCGAAAACTGCCGGACACTTGCCGGAAAGAACCCGAAAGAGGTTGTGGAAAAGATAACCGAGACGGTTGGCGAATTTGTCGTCGGTGCTGTCCAATCGGACGATATTACATTGCTTTCGATCAGTTACAAAGGGTGACGAAAATGAATTGACCAAATTAAACGCACGAGTTACCAACTCATGAAAATGGATTCCCCCAAAAAATAAATATCCCAGCCTCCAATAGGAAGCCGGGATACTTATCTTTTTTATGTATAGAAATCTTGCTTACTTCAGCAAAGCATCGCGGATTCCCATGATCTCGGCATTAGCAGCACGAGCGCTCTGGATAGAAGCGACTTTTTCTTTCAGCGGAGCAATCGTTTCGCCTAACTGTTTCAAATCAGGATAGTAAGCAGCCAAATCGGCAACCACCTCTTCCAACATGCTGACACGTTTTTCCATATTTGTTGAAAGACCGGCAGAAGTAGCATCACCTTCTACAACCAATGTCGGATTGGCAATTAAACAAGCATATTCGGCAGAAGCAGCACCTAACATTTCAACTTCGGCATCTACTTTGTTTTCAGCAGCCATCTTTTCGATGATCTTGTCTTCCTGTGCGTTCAAGAAAGCCTGCAATTGTTCTTTAGTTGCATCTTTCGGAGCCTGTTCTTTCAGGATATCCAAAACAAACGACACATTCAGGTCTGTAGCCAACTTGGCTATTACGCCTTCCACTTCGGCTGTCGGCTTACCGATCGCTTTCAATACGTTATAATCAGCCATATACATACCCAATGCACGGGCTTTCTGTGTCGGTGTGCTCAATTCAGCAGCCTTGCCAACCGGCATCATATACTTGATATCACCCACATTTACTTTTACTTCACCTGTAGAAAGACGATAAGGAATATCAGAATCCGGCATATCCTTCAACAATTGAATTGTCTCTTGTTTCAACTCCTCAGTCAACAGATCTTTCGGAGCCTTACCTGCTATAACAGCAGCTTCTTCAGTCTTTTCAGCTTCTTCGCTTGTTTTCTTGGCTCCGTTGCAGGAAGTCATTCCAAACACTAATGCTGCTACGGCGAGCATGCTTAATACACTCTTTTTCATATTGTATAATTTAATAATTTATTATTTCGAGTCTTAAAATTCGTTCCGTTTCAAGAAACGTCCCGGAAACTCTGCGAATATAGCGATAATCGACAATAATGCAAAGAAACCTATAACCAATAAATTAAATTTATAAGTAGAAATATGATATCCGGCCCAATTTTTTTCATGGCTGTAGAAAGCGGCACGTCCGAAACGGTTGTCAGGCTCCACATAAACTTGCCCGATCGCTGGGTAGATACGATGGTTCGCTTCCTTATATAGATGACGTCCTCCAGTCCCCATAACCAGGTCTTCTATTGCCATATTATGATGGGCTTTCTTCATCTTCATCAGTTGCCCGGTCCCTTCTTTCCGGCCGCGTTCCTGCTGGATTTGATCGAGATAGGCAGTGAAGTTGTGCGCCCGTTCGTGCAAAGCGGCATCCACTTTGTCCAGATATGCCAGATATCCCTCTCCCTCCATGCGGGGAGCGATACGGGCTGCACGGCTCAATACGGCCAGCTCGTTCTCGACCGTTTTCCGCTTATCGGGATCATCTTTTAGCGCAATCTGTTCTACCAAGCTGCGCACCTCCGGTAAATGAACGTTCTCGTAATATTGCGCCAGATACTTTTCTTTCTCAATCGGGAAATAAGGACGGTTATAAGCGTTGTCGCAGAACTGCTCCACCATCAACGCTTCAAAAGCCCAGCGCGAAGGGATCACCTCGCCGATCAACGGCACGATGTTCTCATCCGAAGCCCGTGTATTGAGATCGTCAAACTTGATGACCAAGCCGCAAAGCAATATCTGTGGGATCAACAGAAGCGGGATCGTGATATAGATCGCAACAACCGAGCTCATCGTCTGCGAAAGGATCAGCCCGGTCAGATTCGCCAGGAACGACGTTGCCCACAGAATACTCCACCACGTGCCGAACATCTCGCTTCCCACTCCGATAATGGTATTCCCCACCCCGATGAACAAAAGCGATTGCAGCCCCGACACAGCCAATAGATACACCATCTTGGATGTCAGATAGCTGCTCCGGCTCAACCGAAGGAAATGTTCGCGCTTCAGGATCGTCCGGTCCTTTACAATCTCCTCGGCACTGATGCTCAATCCCATAAAGGAGACAACAATGACTGACATGAAGATATAAGACACGAAATTCTTGTTGGCAAGCAACGTATATTCATCCCCGTCCATATAGCGGGTCAGAAGGGCGACGATCAGCGCAAGCAAAGGGGCTTCCAATAGCGTGATAGCCAGATATTGCTTATTCGTCAGCTTCGTACGTATATTTCTTTCCAGGAAGATCAGGAATTGTTTGAACCAGGAAGGTTTCTTCTGCTGGTTCTTCGGTAATGCTTCCTCCTCGACAGGCGAAAAAGCGGGACGGGAAGCAAGATATTCGGCATGCCATTCCTCCGGTGTGAACTTTCGGATATTCGTTTGGTTTCCAGAGTCGTCGATCTTCTTAGAGTCAATGATATTCAAAATCAATTCGGGATTCACATTACCACAGACACTGCACACGCTGATATCCGGATCAGTATACTTGGCCGCCTGCTTGAAATAGGTGATTGCCTCTATCGGGTTCCCGTCATAGATCGGATAGCCTCCTCGGTCAAGTAGCCACAGGCAGTCAAACAACTTATAGATTTCGGACGAAGGCTGATGTATGTTCACCACCACCAATTTACCCCGGTGAGTCTGTTCCTTCAGGAGCATGATTACTTTTTCGGAATCGGAAGACGACAATCCCGATGTCGGCTCGTCAAGATACAGGATAGCCGGCTCACGTATCAGTTCGAGGGCGATATTCAAACGCTTTCGCTGACCTCCACTAATCGTCTTACGAATAGGGGAACCGACTTCGAGCCCCTTTATCTCTTCCAAGTCCAACTCCTTCAAAACCTTTTCCACACGTTGCCCAATCTCCTCGTCCGTCAAACGCGCGAAACAGAGTCGTGCCGTATACAAAAGGTTCTGATAAACGGTCAACTCCTCTATCAGCAAATCATCCTGAGGAACAAAACCGATCAATTGGCGTGCATCCGGAGAGTCGAGCGGATGGCCATTCACGGTGATCATTCCCTTATCGGGACGAATATTACCGTTCATGATTCCCAACAATGTCGACTTCCCGACCCCGCTCCCGCCCATAATGGCAACAAGCTGTCCGGATTCGAGATTGAAAGAGAAGTTATGCAACCCGTTATGGCTGTTCTTAAATGTAAAATCAATATCACGTCCGGCCAGATGAATGACCTCCTTGTGTTCGTTTTTATTAAAAACAGCAAGCAGGTTACTGTAATAGACCGGCAGGAACAAAGGCCCTTTCAGCACACTGCTATGTTGCCAGGCATAAAACATATCCGACGAAAGCGGAATATCATTCATAAATACCTGCCCGTTCCCATGATAGGTGAAAATATGCTTGTCGAAGCGACGGATATAGAGCACACGGATGACCCCTTCCATCCCTTTCCGCGTGATATGGTTGACCTCCGCCTCCTCCTCTCCGCTGATCGTCAGCAAAGACAAAGAAGTTTGCCCTGTGATAAAGGCAAGCGCATCATCAAATTCTTCCTGAGGGATCGAAAAAATATCAGCTACCAGGCGGAACAGAGCCAGATGTTGATCCGCCTCCTCGCTGTTCGTATAGGCAAACTCCACGAAACGGATCAGCAAAAGCAATTGTTCTTCGGCTCTCAACTTTACTTTCATCTGTTCGCATATATTCCGAACAATCTGCTCTTTGTCCAGTACAAAGAGCGAATCGTCATACATATCGCGCAATGCGTTGTAAAGTTCAATATACTCTTTATGGGAACGTACCCCGAAGTGGCTGGAGAGATAAGAATGAACGGCACGACTTGCCTGCTCCCTTTCAATCCGCACGGAGGAAGCGAAAATAGCAAATAGATTTAATAAACCGTTTAATATGGTCTCATTCATTTATTTTGTCTGTGTAAGATAAATTGCCTGCAAAGATAGTAAAGATTCGAAGGAAAAAACAAAGAATATCAGAAACGTAAACAGCCAAAGTTATACATGATACCTTACCGGCACTACCTGGAACATCTCTCAGGCAAGCGACCGACTAACCCATTTCATGCCATCAACTAAGTCAAAACACCCCAAGAACTAAATCAGAACATATAGTAAAGTATCTATTGGTAGTTACTACCTGTTGCTTATACGTAGTACTATCTATCATCAATTAGTAGTTACTACATATTCGCGATAGATAGTAACTACATATAAATAATATGCAGTATGTTTTGAATTAGTTTACTATGACTTCCGAAATAGTTTATGGCATGTTCCGGACCAGTTACTCTTTTAGAACAGACAGATTCCGAGCAAAGTAGCAGAAGACCAAAGGTTTCGGATCATAAGGAATATATACAATAATGTATAGAGAATTTTAAATGTCAGAAAACATTTTATCAATAGTTATTTTTACGGCTTGGGTTACTCTCTCTGAACTGCGCCCTAAAGCCTCACAGATAAAAAAGGTATTGACACCTGATCTCTTTAAGACTGTCCATAACGCTTTAACCAAATTGTATTCATATCAGAAAAAGAAATATCCAAATGCTTGTTGAATTTTATAAGAGAGTGCATAGTACATTTATACATATCCGCATAACGTAAACGATTTGCTGATTCAAGTTCTTGAATATACTGGTTAAAGACCTCTTGTACAGTTTTACGCTTTACTGGTTTGTTCACCTTCTCCATTAAAGACGTTGCAGTAAATTCTTTTTCCTGTGATTTGAACTCTATAACCTTATCTGTATAGACTTTTACTTTCTCTGCTATTAACCTTTCTATATACTCCTTATTTGGACATTTAGAAGTTGGTTTGTTGGCTTTAAAGTCCCAATATTTAGGCAATATGGAAATACCAAGACTTTGATATTTCATTTTTCGATCCTTACAAACACGAATCATCAAAGGTGATTCATTGTTTTTCAACACTTTAGATTTGTAACATACGACATTGACTGTTGTACTCATGGTTTAAACGCTGGTTTAAACATCGGTTTAAACAAACCACGAAAACCACAGAAAACACCATAAAAAAAGCAGTTACCTAAAAAGATAACTGCTTGATTTTGTGAGCCGAAAGCCGGACTTGAACCGGCGACCTACGCATTACGAATGCGTTGCTCTACCAGCTGAGCTATTTCGGCAACATTTACTTCCTGAATGCGGGCGCAAATATAATATGTTTATTTGACATCTGAAAGAAGTTTTGCTAAAAAATCATCCAAATCTGCATCCAAATCTTTTAAAAGAGGATCATCCAAACGAAGATTTTCATCGTCCAAGAACAGAAGTTCCTCAATGACAGAGAAATCCTCGTCAGTCAGGCTTACCGAGAACGGTTTCAGAAAACAAGGGTTATCAAAAACTTTTTTTGTAACCAGAACGGCAAGCACAGCTTTCAAAGTTGCAGCAACCTGTTGAGTAAATTGATCATCATCACATGCCGTATTCACCCAATCGAAAATGATTGTCTTCTCAACCAGCACATCCTCTTCATCATAAATAAGCAATTCACCACTTTCAGCATCTACCTGCACATATAAATCGCTGTAACAGTTGCCAGCTTCATTCGCAGCAAGCTTATTGATGGCCGAATTGAAAGTCGTTTCTATGACAGCCTGAACCTTTGCATTATTTGCACTCATATCTTAGTTATTTATTCTTTATTCGAAACGTCTGCCAAAAGTAATAATAATTCAGAGAATATAAGATTATTATTCTCCAAATTGCTTATTTAGTTTCTGATCTGAACGGATACGCTTGCCAAGAGCCTCTACATACAGCCGTTGCATTTTCGTGTAATTATAATCTTCGCCCTTTTTATTATTAAAAATCTCGTAAGATTTAGCAGCCCAGTCATAGGCATCCTTCAACTGAGTCTTCATTTCATAAAACAAAGCCAAGTTCGATGCAGCCTTTGCCCGCTCTTTCCAACGTGAAGAATTTTCATACACATGCTTCCAACGTGAAGCCGCTTCCTCCCATTTGTCAGACAAGGCATAGGCGGTCGCTTCTTTCCAACGCGCCCCTTCACCTTTATAGAACCAACGGCTTTCATTATCCCAATGAGGAACAAAGTTCGGAGTAACCTTCCTACCAATATACTGCCCAGCAGCCCGTAAAGCTTCATCCGGCGACGGTAAATAAAGTTTCAACAACTCCATATTATCCGCACTTTCAGACCAGAAAACACTATCCTGCACGTAAACAGTAGCCAACGGATTATCCCGTCCGGGAAGATAACCACGGACGACCCCAGTAATCTCGATATCGACTCCTCCCACGACAAAGCCTTCGGCAAAAGCGACAACATCCTTTTCCATCCGGAACAACAGGCGATCGAGCGAAATAACAGCATCCGTCCCTGTCTCCCGGCACAATTCTTTCACCGTTTCGGGTGTCAACTTTTCATCCACCAAATATTTTGTATCCTGACGAGTGCCATCATGATAGAGAAGAACATCATTGAAGAAAGAGACATCCACAATCGATTTGCCTAAGGAATGGCAGGCATCATACAAAGCACTATCCGCATGGGCACGGGCCGTGTCCTGCACAGTTCCATATAAATTATAGGTATAGCCGACATCGTCGGGCTGGGGAACGGCGTTATTAACAATCAAAACCTTGTCGACATTCTTCGGGAAAGTAATCTCGGCCGGATTATAAGTTTCTATTCCAATATATTCAATGGTGTTGCACGCCGAAAACAGGCAGGCCATCAATAGATACAACGTTGTTCTCATCTTTACATTTATGATTTATAATTTATGAATTATGCTTCACAACTTGTGCTTCATAAATCATAAATCACAAATCATAAATCATAATTCTTATCATGCCATATCACTAACGGCCTTGAAATAGCCGATAGACTCTGCGATACCGAGGAAAGGATCTTTCATGTCCTTTTCGAACTCAAGACTGCACATTCCTGTATAGTTCACCTCGCGCATCATACGAATCAATGCGGGGAAATCGATCTTTCCGCGCCCGATCTCAATGCCGCGTCCAGCCTTTGAAGAATCCGTCACATCTTTAATGTGCATATCGAACACACGGGTATGATATTTCTTCAAGTCGGCAACAGGATCGCAACCGTTACGCAGATCGTGACCAACATCCAGACACATACCGATACGCGGGTCCAAATCTTTCGTATGTTCCCAAACGTCCGTTGCATCCGGATAAGTCTTGATATCGGGTCCGTGCAAATGGATCGCATAATTGAAGTCGTACTCTTTCACTTTCTTGTCCACATAGGGCAAAAGTTCGTAATTCGGTACGCCGACAATCGTTTTCACGCCTACTCGTTTCGCATATTCAAAACCACGATCTATTTCAGCCTCGCTCTTCATATAGATAGGACCGACAGCATATCCAGTCACACCATAAGAAGCGCATTTGTCATGGAAAGCCTTGATTTGATCGTCATTGCTATCCAACGGCAGGTGAAAATCCTTGATACAAAGATAATGAATATCCAGACGCTGCAAAGTTTTTAACGTAGTTTCCAAGTCAAAGTTTACAAATGTATACCCGGCCATACCCAAATGAAAAGGATTTACGGCCTTAGCTGCCTTAGGCTTCACGGGATCGGGCAATCCGGCCTTTGCTACGCTTGCCGTACCCAACAGGATAGCTCCTGCCAGCCCTTTCTTAAAAAAAGATCTTCTTGATTTCTCCATGATATTAAATTAAAATTATGTGCTTGTATATTATGACAGCAAATATAATCTTTTTTTAGTGTGCACGATAACATTTGGAAAGAAAATAGAATACTTTGCAATAATTAATTCATATCGTCGCAAAGTCAACTCCCCCAACCGCTTCCTCCATCTTTTCTCCGGCAGGAAGAGCCATTAAAACAGAACGCAAACTATCTGTCTCATTGTTTGCATTCAACAAGACAGTAGTTTGCGTCAATAACATAAGGCCAACCAGAAGAAATACTTCATCTGGTTATATTTCTGAAACCTACTTCTTCAAAGCCGCGATGCTTTCTTCGATAGACTTGATTTTACTTTCTGCATCGGCCTGTTTCTTACGTTCCATTTCAATGACTTTGGCCGGAGCCTTGCTTACAAAACTTTCGTTGCTTAACTTTTTCATGACAGAAGCCAGGAAGCCTTGCTGGTATTTCAGTTCATCCTGAAGCTTAGCCAGTTCCTCCTCCACGTTGATCATATTACCCAATGGGACAGCATATTCCGTCGTACGCACCAGGAAGGAAGCAGAACCGGCCGTTTTTTCTTCCGTACGGATGATAGACGACAAATTACACATTTTGGCAATTACGGCGTTGAAGTGATCGTTGTGTTCACCCAATACCTGCAATTCCAATGCTTCCTTATTCGGTATATTTTTCTGAAGACGTATCGTACGCACTCCACCCACAATTTCTTTTGCAATTTCGAAATCTTCCAGATATAAGTTATCAACAGGAGCAACCTCCGGTATCAGTGCGACCATCAAGCTCTCGCCTTCCTTACGCGGCTCCAACGCTTGCCACAACTCCTCTGTAATAAAGGGCATAAACGGATGAAGCAGGCGAAGCAGGGCATCGAAGAAGCCAAGTGTCGATAAGTAAGTTGACTTATCAACAGGCTGTTGATAACCCGGCTTAACCATTTCTAAGTACCAAGAAGAGAACTCATCCCAAAAGAGTTTGTAAACAGCCATCATTGCTTCACTCAAGCGGTATTTGCCGAACAGATCGTCCATTTCAGCGATCGTCTTGTCCAGTTGCATCTTAAACCATTTGACAGCTGTGGCTGCCGCTTCGGGCTGTTCGATAGTTGAATCAACCGTCCATCCTTTAATCAGACGGAAAGCATTCCATATCTTATTGTTAAAATTACGTCCCTGCTCGCACAACGCATCGTCAAAAGGAATGTCGTTTCCGGCAGGCGCCGCCATCATCAATCCCATACGCACACCGTCAGCACCGTATTGCTCGATAAGCTGCAGCGGGTCGGGAGAATTTCCCAATGACTTGGACATCTTACGACCCAGTTTGTCACGTACGATACCGGTAAAATAAACATTCTTGAACGGCATCTTACCCCGATATTCGTAACCGGCCATAATCATACGGGCTACCCAGAAGAAAATAATATCCGGTCCTGTCACCAAGTCGCTCGTCGGATAGTAGTAGTTAATCTCCTGGTTGTCCGGATCGTTGATACCATTAAACAGAGAGATCGGCCATAACCAGGAAGAGAACCAGGTATCCAGCACATCCTCGTCCTGACGTAGATCAGCCATCGTCAAAGAAGCGTTACCTGTCTTTTCTTTTGCTATTTCTAAAGCTTTCTCTGCCGTTTCGGCTACAACATACCCCCCTTCGGGCAGGAAATAAGCCGGAATACGGTGTCCCCACCACAACTGACGGCTGATACACCAGTCCTTGATGTTTTCCATCCAATGACGATAGGTATTCTTAAACTTCGGAGGATAGAACTTGATGTCGTCCTTCATCACCGGTTCCAAAGCGATCTGTGCGAGGTGTTCCATCTTCAAGAACCATTGCATAGACAACTTCGGTTCGATAGGCACATTGGTGCGTTCGGAGAAACCGACTTTATTTTCATAAGCTTCCACCTTTTCCATCAAGCCGGCAGCCTCCAGGTCTTTTTCGATCTGCTTACGAACATCGAAACGGTCCATACCGACATACAAACCGCCAGCCTCGCTGATCGTACCGTTATCATTGAATATATCGATAGAAGGCAAATTATATTTTTCGCCCAACATATAGTCGTTCACATCGTGTGCCGGAGTTACCTTCAGACAACCTGTACCGAACTCGATATCCACATAATCGTCCTCGATCACAGGAATCACACGGTTTACCAACGGAACAATCACTTTCTTCCCTTTCAACCAAGTGTTCTTCGGGTCGTTCGGATTGATACACATGGCCGTATCCCCCATGATTGTTTCGGGACGGGTTGTTGCGACAATCGCATAACGGCCTTCCGGATCACCTTCCACCTTGTAGCGGAGGTAATACAGTTTGCTGTGCTCTTCCTTATATATAACCTCTTCGTCGGACAGGGCAGTCAGCGCTTTCGGATCCCAGTTCACCATACGGACACCACGATATATCAGTCCTTTATTATAGAGATCGACAAAAACCTTGATCACACTTTCGGAACGCAATTCGTCCATCGTGAAAGCCGTACGGTCCCAATCACAGGACGCCCCCAGCTTACGCAACTGCTTAAGGATGATGCCTCCGTGTTCTTCCTTCCATTCCCAAGCATGTTTCAAGAAATCTTCACGCGTCAGGTCAGTCTTCTTAATTCCCTGCTGTGCAAGGCGATTCACGACTTTCGCTTCGGTTGCAATGGAAGCATGGTCCGTTCCCGGCACCCAACAAGCGTTCTTCCCCTGCATACGGGCACGACGGATCAGAATATCCTGAATGGTATTGTTAAGCATGTGTCCCATATGAAGCACGCCTGTGACGTTTGGGGGCGGAATAACAATCGTATACGGCTCACGACCATCGGGTTTCGACTTGAAAAAGCCGTTATCCAACCAATACTGATACCACTTACCCTCTACTTCTGCGGGGTTGTACTTACTTGCAATTTCCATATTGTTTCGTTATAATTATATCTATGTTCGGCACAGACAAAAGAAGTCCGCTATTTTAAGATGCAAAAGTACAAAAATAATATAGATAAGCATATAAGAGCTAAATTTTATCAGGGCAGCTGCACCAAAATTCGGAACCACAGCAAAAAAGTATCCTCAAGCATGTACATGTAGATGAACTGACCTTTGAGATCTGAAATGTTCAACAGGGCAAGCATTACCTTGCTATGCATAAACTAGCTTTAACACATGACCTGCCCCGAAAGTGACGAAGAACCAAGTTTTCTGCAAATCCTCTATCACTCTATCACTACGAAGGTTGTAGCTATTAATATTCAAGTGTCAGAGGCAGTGATACAGGACGTTTTCTTCTATCACTCCTCTATCACTTCTGAGGCATGTCGTTTTTATCATACAATTGAGAACCAACATATTGTCTTCTATTACTTTTGAAAAAGCATATAAAATAATCGAATAAATAAATGTAAAAACGAATATAACAGGTATTAAATTGGCGGAATACGGTTCTTCATTCCACAAAAGCTATCTCTTTTTTTAACAAAGACAAGCACATCATTCCGTAAACACCCCCATGCTGCCATCCTTTACACCCGGATGTACCGGCCCTCTACACCCGGGTGTAAAAGGGGGCAACATGGGGGTGTTCGGCAACTAAAGTACCATGCCGGACAATGAAAACCAACCGGTTTTACCTATTTTACAGCTTTTTTTGAATAAAATGATCGAGTGAGTTGCAGGGATGGGGAACAATGTTTCAGAAGTGATAGAGGAGTGATAAAGGAGTGATAGAGGAAAACGTCCTGTATCACTCCTCTAACGCTTGAATATTAATAGCTACAACCTTCGTAGTGATAGAGTGATAGAGGATTTGCAGAAAACGTCAATCAAAAGTCTTTGTTAAGGACATAGTCTTTTGCAAATAGCAGCAAAGTAAAATCGGCAGGCAAGAAAGGAAGCGAAAATACATGGTAACCGTATCAAATAATCACTGCCGGAAAACTCCGATTTTTCCATCTTCCGTCAGAGTTTCAACCGTAATCCGGGGATATTTACAACGACTGTTGTTGTAAAAACGAATATAAGCCTTTCCCTGTTCATCCGTTGACAATGCCGGATTCCAATAAAGGGTACGACGATAATCATTTTCTTTCGGCAATACGCGATAATCGGGCTGATAGAAGTCTTTCACTTCACTATATCCTTCCAGCCAGGTTTTGCGTACGCCTTTTCCACCTTTCACAGAGATCTGATCTTCCGGATAAGTTTCGATCAAGACAACACACCGATATAATTTATCGATATTAATCGGTGTAAAACGCGGATCGGCATACCGGCAGATCGTTCCAAAGTCTTCACTGATATAAACGGATTTAATCGCCTCTAAAGGAAGTAAGCGGTACTTATTATAATCCATTTCATTGTGGTAGGTACGTTCGTAATTGATCGCAAAAAGGACCATCCGCCCTTTATAAAAAAGATATTCCTGCCCGCCTGGACTATGCTCCCGATAGAACTCAGAATTCATATTAATCATCAGTTCATGAATATCATCGCCGATAAAACCATTACGGTCCTGAATATCGTCCATTTCGGAAGCGACATCATAATAAGCGATCGACTTGGTCCGGGTTTTATAAACTTCGGCAGCTTTATCTAGTTTCTTGGCCTTAACCACCACTTCATCGATCCGATGAATCTTTTCGTCCATTCCCAGTTTTCGCAGAGAATCTTCATACGCCTTGAATAATTGCTCCATGTTTTCTTGCATAAATACCGTATCATTCAGCTGTGTATCGGGCAAAGAGACCTTTTCATCGCCTGAAATATGCACCTGCAATTCTGCCATTGGATATCTCCGAGGCTCCGGATGAAACACCCGGTCCAGAACAATCCGATGATCTTTCTTCTTCCCCTTTTCGGAAACAGATAGAATCAGATTCCATTTTCCTTCCACCTGAGAAATAAAAGAAAACCGTCCTGAACTATCCGTAGTAAAAACATCGAAGCAGGATGTATTCTGATCCGTCGGATTGTCTTCCTCGCCTCGCTTCGTCAGAAAAGAAGTTACTTGCACATCCGGACGCGGCTTACTACGAACCATTGAAACTACCTGGCCGTGCAGTTCGATTCCCTGCTCCGGCAGATACTTCAGTTCAAAAGGTTCCACACCGGCCCAATGCTTCCATTCATAACGCCTCCAGCCTTGCACCATCAACAATTCATCCAAAGCCCGACGATGCAACGTATCATCCGACTCAAAATACCAGGAAGGACGGCGTACATACCCTTTGATTTCCGACATCAGCAACAGATCCGTCAACATCGAATGCCTGCTTTCCACTTCTTCCCGGCCATCCCGGACCGACACCGACAAGAGCGTTTGTGCCGGCTGTCCTTGCGGATCATTCACTTCGAAAGAAATACCTATTGAATCATACGGAAGATACTGTTCTTTATCCGTCCGAACAGCCAACGACAAGGTATCCGGCTTTCCAACAAAAACCAACCGGTCAGCCAAAACCTGTCCGGCTTTATCAAACAAGACCAGTTGAGACACACCCACCGGTAAATTCTTCTTATCCAGTCGAAAAGAGAAGGGCTGATTCCTCTTGACCGTCAGCATACAGAAATTATATAATTTACCTCGGCTCATAACCGCTACTCCCAATACCTGAGCCGCCGTAAAACGATTCTTCTGTACCGTAATAGCCAAACTATCCGGGATACTTAGATTGTCAACCGAAAAAGCGAATCCCTGTTCCTCTGCTTCCGGTAAAGAAAAGCGATATTTCTTGTCTCGCCAAACAACTTCCGCCTTTACTTCTTCCGTATCAGCTACATAGGTAAAAACACCTTTTCCTTCGTGACTTGTCCGGAATGTCGAAACGACCTCTTTTTCCTTATTCAGGATACAACCGGAGACATCCACCGGATTACCGAAAGCATCGGTCGCTTCAAAGGCAACCCGCACCGGGACATCGCGAATCAACGTTCCGCCCTCAGGATAAAAGCGGAGATTCAGTTTCTTTTCTTTCCTGGTCTTTTCCCTTTTCTGCGGATACTTTCCCGGATGTCGGCAAATTTCTTTTTGGGTATAATCGCCTTCTGAATCCGGTTTGTCGAACACCGGGAAAATACGTGAGAAGACTGTTGCCTCTCCAAAGTTCAACATATATTTGGTATAAGCACGTACCTCATAAAAACCGGAATAGAAAGGTAAGTGCGTCAACGTAAAATTCCCCTGGCAACGACCGTTGCGGATTGGTAAAATCTGCCTGGAGACAATCTCACCTCCAGGATTCAGTAATTCCACATACAACGTCTTGCTCCACGCTGTAGGCCGATTGAATTCGGAAGTCACGACATAACACTGAAACCAAATCTGATCGCCCTGATAATAGCTGGTATTATCAAAATGCAGATATACCTTTTCCTGAGGCAAAGCCTTTCCAAACTGTTCTAAGGCAGAGACAAAACCCTGTAAGCGGACAGCAATACTGTCCGGAATCGGATATGCGTAAACCGAAACAAACCAGAGAAAGCCCAGCAATCCGATACCTCGTCTTATAAACTTACGTAAAGACATCGTCGTTTATTTAATCGCTTCTTCCAATTGTTTCTTCAGTTCTTCCATCTTCTCCGACGAAGCCGCTACTTTCTGACGTATCTTTCCATCTTTACCAATGATTACGCAATGTGGAATATACAAGGCTCCATTCGAACCAAACGTATCATAAATTTCCTGCTTGAAAGCCTCTTGAATGCGAATATGTTCCCCTTTCAGGTCATAATGAGCAGCCATCTTCTTCCATTTCTCTTCGGCTTCCGGATTATCAATCGAGAGATACAGCAAAACAATATCTTTTTCCTGAGCATATTCCTGCAACGGCTTTACAAAAGCAAAGGAATCACGGCAAGGACCACACCACGTTGCCCAAATGTCCATAAAGATAACTTTCCCTTTATACGGTGCGATAATATCCTGGAAAGTTTTCGCTTGTGAGACATCCGGGAAATGAAGATCTTCCGGAATCCGGGTGTGGTTAAACGCCCGGTTCTTTTCCATTGCTTCCTGCACCAGCGGTTGCCAGGAAGTTTCCGGATATAATTGCAGGAAACGTTCGGCATAAACCGGCATCTTCGGATCGTTCATCTGCCTTTCCTGATCTTCCAGGAAAAGCTGGGCCATGGCTGCCTCTTGTGCCTTGCCCTGTAAACGATGTTCAAAACCGTAATACATCAAACCGATACCTTTTTCTACACCTTCCGGAATAGATTCCTGACGCATATAATATCGGATACCAATTTCATTGGAGACCACATCATAAAAGGCCGGACTGAAAGTACTGTTCGGATTATCCGGGATACAAAAGGCCGTCATCTGATCCAACTCGACAAACCAATTCTGCCTTGTCGCTTCCGATGCCTGATAAAATGCACCCATCGTCTGGTTCTGAAAAGCCAGCAACAACTGCATCCGTATATCTTGCCGGGCTTTTTCCTGTAAGTCTTCATCCAAACCCGTCAATTGCGATTCCAGAGAGACTGCATCATCTTTCAGTTTTTGGGCTACAGATGTTGCTACAGTATCTTTAGCAATCTGCCAACGGTCGCCACGGCGGGCACGCAAATCCCAAACAGCGGCATTCAGTCGATTGAGCAATCGGGAAACGGCTACTGCCTTCTCATCCACTCCCCGGATAGTCAAAGGTTTTTGAGCCGTTGCATCTACATCCAATTGTATTTTTCCTCCTTTCGATATAACCGAACCCAATACCGCTTTTCCATACAAAATGAAATTCACCCGTTCATAATCTTCAACCGGTAACGTCAATGTAAATGTACTATCGCTTTGGATTTGTAACGTATCGATCGTTTTCGTATTCATCATGCCTGCGATAGATTGCTGGTAAACGATCATTCCACCGTTCAAGTTCCGCACGGTTCCGGTGATTTGGATTTCTTTCTGATCCGAACAAGACAATAGGGCTGTTCCTAAAAGAAGAACACAAACGGACTTCGGCATTTTTCTACTCCAATTCATGGTATCTCTATTTCATGGCTTAAATTTAGAGCCTGTTTAAAAATGATTGAAATCTTTTTTTAAAGAAGTTTCCGTATTAGCCGGATTATTTCTTTTTTAAAGTGACCAAACTTAAAAAAAATGTATCAAACTGATTTAACGGAAACCGAGTGCAATATATAACAAAAGTGTTGAACCTGCAAGAAAGAGGAAATATGATTCGCGACTGATTTGGAACGCCATATTTTATTTAGTTAAGACCGGTTGTCAATGGTAGATGCTTCCCCTAGACTTTTCTAGGTGGCAGTTGGTCTATTACTACTATCGTAAATGGGCTTCCCAATTAAACTTTGGTCACCATAGCCAATATGCATGACAGAAAAGCCGCATACTTACTGATAACAGAGAGGGAATTCCTAATAAATACAAAGAAAAACAGTAACAGCCGATTTATTTTATTTGTCCGCATCTCCTTGCAGCATTGACCAAAAGCCTGTATCTTTGTAAACTATATATAATTAGGAATATGGCAAGACGCTCAGAATACAGAGGCACAGATAGATCCAGAGCCCCTCGAGGACGTAAAGTTACAGTGAAAGAAGAGAATACGTTACTTCCTTTCCTGTTCGGTCTTTTAAACGAACAAAGTAAAAGTTCAGTCAAGGCACTACTCGCCCACGGACAGATTTCAGTCAATGGCACGGTAACCTCCCAGTTCAACACGCCGCTCACACCGGGCAACGAGGTGTTAATCAGCTACGAACGGGGAAAAGTCGAGTTCAACAATCCACTGCTCACAATTGTTTGGGAAGACGACGACCTGATAGTCGTAAACAAGAAAGAAGGCTTACTTTCGGTTTCCAGCACGCGCGTGAAGGAACGGACAGCTCTTCATCTGCTCAGCGAATATGTCAAGAAGACAGATCCACGTAACAAGATATTCGTGCTCCATCGCCTGGACCGCGACACTTCGGGGCTGATGATGTTCGCCAAGAATCTGCAAGTGCAAAAGGCATTGCAATCGAACTGGAACTCTGCCATCACGGCACGCACATACGTGGCCGTAGTGGAAGGACGCCCTGAGAAAGATTCCGACCTAATCGTCTCCAACCTGACCGAAAATGCAAAGATGCAGGTGTATGTGACAGCCGAAGGAGACGGGAAAGAGGCGATCACCCGCTACCGCCTGCTGCACAGCAACGGAGCCTACTCGCTGTTGGAACTCGACCTGGAGACAGGACGCAAGAACCAGATACGCGCACAGATGCAATCAATCGGACACTCCATCGCCGGCGATTACAAGTATGGTGCGGAGACAGATCCTACCGGACGGCTGATGCTTCACGCCCGACGGCTCAACTTCATTCATCCGGTAACAGGCGAAGAGATGCATTTCGAAACACGCATTCCTGATAAATTTACCTCTTTAGCTAAATAACAAAAATAGTAAAAATAATATGAAGAAGCTCTTTAGTACCTTGATGTTGGTGCTTGTCGCACTGACCGTACAGGCACAGATTCTCCAGCCTGTAAAATGGAAGATACAACTGAACGACTCCGGCTCCGCAGAGAAAGAGATCGTTTTTACCGCTACTGCCGATAAAGGCTGGCATTTGTATGACCAGGACTTGCCGGAAGGAGGCCCTGTCTCCACTTCGTTCACATTCGAGACACTGAAAGGAGCCGAGCTGATCGGCAAACCGACTTCATCTGTCAAACCGACCACCGTATACGACGAACTGTTCGCCATGAACCTGCGTTGGTATCCAGGGACCGTTTCGTTCACCCAAAAGTTCAAAGTGACCGACCCAGCCAAGTTCAAAGCCGAAGGTGAAGTGGAATTTATGGCTTGCAACGACGAGACTTGTCTGCCCCCCGATCGCGTCAGTTTTTCGTTCGACAAAAAGAATATAAAGATGACAGCCGCCGCCGAAACAGTGGTCGAAAAACCGGAAGTCGAACAAGACGATGTGACAGCCGTGCAGCCGGATACTGAAAAAGTGGTGGAAGAAGTGGCCGAGCTGAAGGCTCCCGCCCCTGTTACCAACAAGGACAAAGCAGAGAACAGGCCAGTCCGCGCCTCCAACGAGCTGACCGACGACGCAGCCCTCTGGACTCCTGTCATCGACCAGTTGAAGGCATTCGGCGACACGACGGTTTCAGCAACCGACACATCTTGGTTGTTCATCTTCTTCGCCGGTTTCCTGGGTGGATTGATCGCCTTGCTGACACCTTGCGTATGGCCGATGATCCCGATGACGGTCAGCTTCTTCCTTAAACGGACGAAGGACCGCAAGAAGGCGATACGAGATGCGATGACGTACGGACTTTCAATCATTGTGATTTATCTGGTGATGGGATTGCTGATTACGGGTATATTCGGGGCAAGTGCGCTGAACGACCTGTCGACGAATGCGATCTTCAATATCATATTCTTCTTGTTGTTAGTAGTCTTTGCCATCTCTTTCTTCGGAGCGTTCGAAATGGTATTACCCTCCTCCTGGACGAATAAACTGGACACGAAGGCGGATTCGACGACGGGCATTATCAGTATTTTCTTCATGTCGTTCACGTTGGTGTTGGTTTCCTTCTCTTGCACAGGTCCGATTATCGGGACTTTGCTGGTACAGGCTGCTTCGATGGGAACGGCGGTAGGACCGGCCATCGGCATGTTCGGTTTCGCTTTGGCATTGTCTATTCCGTTCAGCCTTTTCGCCATCTTCCCGAACATGCTGCAAAGCATGCCGAAATCCGGAGGCTGGCTGAACTCCGTCAAGGTGGTGTTAGGCTTCCTTGAACTGGCACTGGCGCTGAAGTTCCTTTCGGTTGCCGACCTGGCTTACGGATGGCGCTTGCTGGACCGCGAAGTGTTTATCGTGCTTTGGATCGTGATCTTTATCCTGTTGGGTTGTTACCTGTTGGGTAAGATCAAGTTCAGCCACGACAGCGACCTTCCGTACGTATCCGTGCCGCGCCTGTTCATGGCGATCATTTCTTTCTCTTTTGCCGTTTATATGGTTCCGGGCCTTTGGGGGGCTCCTCTAAAAGCGATCAGTGCTTTCGCTCCTCCCTTGTACACTCAGGATTTCAACCTGTACAACAGTGAAGTGCATGCTGCTTTTGACGATTACGAAACCGGTATGGCTTATGCCAAGAAGGTGAACAAGCCGGTCATGATCGATTTCTCCGGTTTCGGTTGCGTGAACTGCCGCAAGATGGAAGCATCCGTTTGGACCGACCCGAAAGTGAAACAGATATTGGAAAATGATTATGTCTTGATCACCTTGATGGTCGATGATAAGACGAAGCTGCCGCAGCCGATCACAATCGAAGAGCATGGCAAGACTCGCAAATTGAAAACAATCGGCGACAAATGGAGTTACTTGCAGCGTAGTAAGTTCGGTGCAAACGCCCAACCGTTTTACATTCTGCTGAATGCCGAAGGCAAACCGCTCGGCCCGTCGTATGCATTTAACGAAAGTGTCCCCGACTATATCAAATTCCTGGAAAACGGGCTGAAGGTATTTAAAGAACAAGAAAAGAATAAATAACATCTTATAGGCTGTGTGTTAAAAGATAGAGAATTCAATCTCTTGCCGGGGAATTCATCTCCCGGCAAGAGAAAGATGAAATTTGACACACCTCCTTCCTCTCCAACCAAACAACTAAAAATGGCAACAAAACAAGAAAAGATGGAAGCCTTCGGACAGCTGCTCGACATTCTGGACGAGCTTCGTGTGAAATGTCCGTGGGACCGTAAGCAAACGAACGAAAGTCTTCGCACGAATACGATCGAAGAGACTTACGAATTATGCGATGCCATCATGAAAGATGACAACAATAACATCAAAAAAGAATTGGGCGACCTGCTCCTGCACATTGTCTTCTATGCCAAGATCGGTGAAGAAAAAGCGGTGTTCGACATCAAAGACGTGTGCGACAGCCTTTGCCAGAAACTGATCTACCGCCATCCGCATGTCTTCGGAAACGCTCAGGCCGAAACAGCCGGCAAGGTTGAACAGAGCTGGGAACAACTCAAACTAAAGGAAAAAGGCGGCAACAAGACAGTTCTCGAAGGTGTCCCCACTTCACTTCCTTCCGTAGTCAAAGCTCACCGCATCCAGGACAAAGCCCGCAACGTGGGTTTCGACTGGGAACAACGCGACCAGGTCTGGGATAAGGTGCACGAAGAGTTTACCGAACTGAAGACTGAAATCGACAAGATGGATGCAGATAAGATGGAAGCAGAGTTCGGAGACCTGTTCTTCAGTCTGATCAACGCAGCCCGCCTTTATAAGATCAATCCGGACAATGCCTTGGAACGCACAAACCAGAAATTCACCCGCCGTTTCAACTATTTGGAAGAGCATACTATCAAAGAAGGCAAGTCATTAAAGGATATGTCTTTGGAAGAAATGGACCGGATCTGGAACGAAGCAAAAGCGAAAGGGCTATAAAAACAAAAGGGGAACCGACATCACGTCGCCACCCCTCCCTTAACTTAAACGCCAAAACTAAATCTAAACAAAAAACACAAATAATGATAATATTTTATTTCTTTCTATTCTCTTCTTTTCTATCGTCTCCTCCTCTCATAAATTCCCGCGCAAACTTTCCTTCCGCACGTTTATATCTATAAAGTTTCTTTGGAGACAATATCTTTTTAAACTTTTCATAATACTCCTTTTCCAACTGTGCCTGCCTCATGTTCACGCTCACACACTCATCAATCACCTTCAGGTAATCAGCATCGGTTGCATTTTCATTATGCTTTAAATCTTTGGATAGTTTACGACATTCACGACCGGCCTCAAACATCTTTTCTTGCAGTTCGTTACAAAGAGGTATAAATGATGCTGCCTCTTCCGGGGTTAACCCCATCTCTGCCGTAATAAAAGCATTCTTCTTAGCAAAGAACGCTTCTCTATCAAAATTGCGATGCTGTTTCCCACTTTGAGCGTGAGCACTGAATGAGAACACAACTGAACACGCCACAAATGTAATAAAAAATATTTTATTCATACAAGCATTCTTTCAAAAATATTTTGTCAAACTTTATTTTTTTTCAATTTATTCGGTTTCCCCTATTTCTTCTGCCAATATATAACCGGCATATTGCTCTTCCAGGTACTCCAAGTATTCTTCATCCTCGGCCGCTTGCAAAGCAGAAACTGAGGCTGGAGACACTTCTGTTTTTACGAGTAGCGAGTCGGTTTTCGCCGCTTTATCTTCGGATCCGACCAAAACTTTAAAAAACAACCCCAATCCGGCAAAAACGGCTGCCATATATAACCAGGGACGAACACGATCCATCAAGGAAACCTTTTTCACCTCCTCTTCAGGCTCTCTTTCGGGAAGCTGACTCATAATGTTTGCCGTCAATCCCTCCATATACCCCTCAGGTACAGTAAAAGGATTTTTCCCTTTAAGACGGTCCAGATTGTTTTGTTCTGTTTTCATATCATCTCTCTTTTATGTTCTTTTGACAAATGGTAACACGAAAGGTTTAAATGTCTTTTGTTAAAAACTCCTCTACTTTCTTCACCGCATGATGATAGGAAGCTTTTAAAGCGCCTACGGAAGTTCCGAAAATCTCAGACATATCTTCATATTTCATATCGTCAAAATATTTCATATTAAAAACGGCACGCTGTTTCTCCGGCAATGTCAGGATGGCTTTCTGCAGTTTCATCTGTGCGGCATCCCCGTCGAAATATTCGTCTCCTTTCAGGCGCTCCAGCAAAAACACGTCCGTATCGTCAATCGAGACATTGTTCTGCACACGCTGGCGGTTCAGAAAGGTTATACATTCGTTTATCGCAATCTTATACAACCAAGTCGACAACTTCGCCTCTCCCCGAAAATAGTCGATATTCATCCAGGCTTTCAGGAATGTATTCTGCAATAAGTCGTTGGCATCGTCATGGTCCAACACCATCTTTCGTATCTGCCAATACAACTTCTCCCCGTAGAAATTGACAACCTGCGCGAAGGCATCACGTTGATGCGCCGGATCACGTAATTGTTTTATTATCTCTTCCTCTATATATTGTTGCATTCCTACTCACTAATTTGGGGTAAATATAAGAAAATAATCATTATCTCCTTCCGTTCCCCTTCTATAAGAGACGGAAATAATGGTTCAAAGTTTAATCGAACCTCATAAGGGAATATAAAAAAAGCGGACAACCATATAAGTCATCCGCTTTGAAGTGCCCAGAACAGGACTCGAACCTGCATGCCTCTCGACACACGCACCTGAAACGTGCGCGTCTACCAATTCCGCCACCTGGGCAATTCAGCACTTTTCAGTGAATCAATCTCTCTTGATTGCGGTTGCAAAGGTAGCAACTTTTTTGAAACTGCCAAACTGTAACCATACTTTTTAAATAAAAAAACGGCCACCTCCCTTTCGGGAAGCAGCCGTTTCAGATTTTATGCTTATGGGAAGAATTACATCATACCGCCCATGCCACCCATACCCGGGTTCATGGCAGGAGCTGCCGGAGCTTCTTCTTTCTTTTCAGCGATCACACATTCCGTAGTCAGGAACATACCAGCAATAGAAGCGGCATTTTCCAAAGCTACACGTGTTACCTTAGCAGGGTCGATTACACCGGCTGCACACAAGTTTTCATACTTGTCTGTACGGGCATTGTAACCAAAGTCACCCTTACCTTCTTTTACTTTCTGAACAACTACCGCACCTTCTTTACCTGCGTTAGCAACGATCTGGCGCAACGGTTCTTCAATAGCACGTTTAACGATTTCGATACCGGTTGTTTCGTCTTCGTTTTCACCCTTCAGACCTTCCAGTGCTTCGATAGCACGGATATAAGCAACACCACCACCAGGAACCGTACCTTCTTCGATAGCGGCGCGAGTTGCATGCAGAGCATCGTCAACACGGTCTTTCTTTTCTTTCATTTCAACTTCAGAAGGAGCACCTACATACAATACGGCAACACCACCGGCCATCTTAGCCAGACGTTCCTGCAGTTTTTCTTTATCGTAGTCGGAAGTCGTATTTTCGATCTGAGTCTTGATCTGGCCGATACGAGCCTGGATAGCATCCTTATCGCCTGCTCCGTTTACGATAGTAGTCGTGTCTTTGTCTACCGTAACCTTTTCAGCCGTACCCAGCATATCCATAGTAGCACCTTCCAGCTTTAAGCCTTTTTCTTCGGAGATCACAACGCCACCTGTCAGGACAGCGATATCTTCCAGCATAGCTTTACGACGATCACCGAAGCCCGGAGCCTTGACAGCACAGATCTTCAAAGAACCACGCAGACGGTTTACAACCAAAGTTGCCAATGCTTCGCTATCGATATCTTCAGCGATGATCAACAGAGGACGACCGCTCTGAACTGCCGGTTCAAGAATAGGCAGCAAATCTTTCAATACAGAGATCTTCTTGTCGTAGATCAGGATATACGGATTTTCCATCTCGCATTCCATCTTTTCCGTGTTGGTTACAAAATACGGAGAGATATAACCACGGTCGAACTGCATACCTTCTACCACGTCTACTGTTGTTTCCGTGCCTTTAGCTTCTTCTACAGTGATAACACCTTCTGTTTTTACTCTCTGCATAGCTTCAGCGATCAGTTTACCGATAGCTTCGTCACCGTTAGCAGAAATCTTGGCAACATGCTCGATCTTTTCGAACTGGTCACCAACAGCTTCAGACTGGGCAGCGATGCTTTCTACGACTTTAGCCACCGCTTTGTCGATACCACGTTTCAAGTCCATAGGGTTGGCACCCGCCGTTACATTCTTCAGACCGACACCGATAATAGACTGTGCCAGAACTGTTGCAGTTGTCGTACCGTCACCGGCATTGTCGTTAGTCTTGGAAGCGACTTCCTTAACCAACTGAGCACCCATGTTTTCAAACGGGCAAGCAACTTCAACTTCTTTAGCTACCGTTACACCGTCTTTTGTAATGTGCGGAGCACCGAATTTCTTTTCGATGATCACATTACGTCCCTTCGGACCCAGTGTTACTTTTACTGCGTTAGCCAATTCATCCACACCTTTCTTCAGAAGGTCGCGGGCATCCATATCGTATTTAATTTCTTTTGCCATGATTTCTATCGTTTTATATAAATGTATAAATATTTCTTAATTGTCAATTATCCACTATCAATTGTCAATTGTTTAGATAATAGCCAAAATATCAGACTGACGCATGATAAGATATTTTTCACCGTCCAGTTCGATTTCCGTACCTGCATACTTGCCGTACAGTACAGTATCTCCGTTCTTTACAACCATTTCTTCATCCTTTGTTCCGTTACCTACGGCGACAACTTCACCTTTTAAAGGTTTTTCTTTTGCTGAATCGGGAATAATGATTCCGCCAAGTGTCTTTTCTTCTGCTGCAGCAGGCTTAATCAGCACTCTGTCTGCTAATGGTCTAATGTTCATCGTTGTATATTTTTTAGTTGTTAATAATATTACGTTAATCTTGTGCTTTCTTATCGCACATAAACGTCTATGCGAATACTGTGCCAAAACTGTTGTCAGGAAAAAGACTGACAATTTTGCATTTTAGAAAGACAGACAATGCAAATATATCTGACAGGATGACCATCCTGTTACAAAAAAACTTCCCCATTACAACAAGAAAATGAATGGGGAAGTTCAATTATCAGTCTATTTATAGTAGAAACGGGTGTACCTAAAGGCACAAAATTGAAATTGCAGCTAGAATCTTTCGATCAGTTCTTCTAATGTGACAAGAGACTGTTCGCCTGTCAACATGTTTTTCAGATTGATCTTGCCTTCATTTATTTCGTTTTCACCGACAATCGCCACAAACGGGATCTTTTTCGTATCGGCATATCCCATCTGCTTCTTCATTTTGGCTGATTCAGGATACAACTCCGTACGGATACCGGCAGCACGCACTTTCGAGATCAGAGGCAACAAATAGTTTTCTTCCTTCTCGCCGAAATTCACGAACAACAGTTGCGTGGTCTTCAAAGAATCAACCGGATAAAGTTCCAACTGGTTTAGAACATCGAAAATACGATCGGCACCGAAGGAAATTCCGACACCTGACATACCGTCCATACCAAACACACCGGTCAAATTGTCATAGCGTCCCCCCCCCGTGATACTTCCGATCTGGACATCCAACGCTTTCACTTCGAAGATAGCACCCGTATAGTAGTTCAGACCGCGTGCCAACGTCAGGTCCAGTTCCAAATCAGCTGTCAGCTCTAACTTCTCGATGCGGTCCAGGATAAATTCCATCTCGGCAATACCTTTCATCGCTATTTCCGATGCTGCCAGTTCCTTTTTCAAAATAGCCAGCTTTTCACGATTCGTACCTTTCAGCATAATGATCGGCTGCAAACGGGCTATCGCACCTTCAGACAATTCTTTAGAACGCAATTCATCATTTACATTATCCAGACCGATCTTATCCAGTTTATCTATAGCAACCGTAATATCGACAATCTTATCGGCTTCACCGATTATTTCGGCAATGCCGGAAAGAATCTTACGGTTGTTCATCTTGATACAGACACGGATTCCGAAACGGCGGAATACCTCATCCATAATCTGGATCAGCTCGACTTCATTTACCAACGAATCGGAACCTACCACATCTCCATCACATTGGTAAAACTCACGGTAACGACCTTTCTGCGGACGATCGGCACGCCATACCGGCTGTATCTGGTAACGCTTGAATGGGAAAGCGATATCATTACGGTGCTGTACCACATAACGGGCAAAAGGAACCGTCAGGTCATAACGCAAACCCTTCTCGCAAGCTTTCATTCCGAATCTTACGGCATTGCGCTCCGACAGTTCTTCATCCGTTATTCCGGAAAAGCAATCGCCGGAATTTAATATTTTGAAAAGCAACTTATCGCCTTCTTCTCCATACTTGCCCATCAGCGTAGACAGGTTTTCCATAGCCGGCGTTTCGATCTGCTGAAATCCGTACAGATGATATACTTCGCGGATAGTATTGAATATATAATTACGCTTCGCCATTTCTTCTGGCGAAAAATCTCTTGTTCCTTTAGGGATAGACGGCTTTTGCATGATTCACTAATTTATATTTATTTAGGCTGCAAAGGTAATGCTTCCTGTTTAATCCCGGCTTCTTCCCCCCAGGAAAATCATGATATAATATAATAATGTAGCAAGCGAACCCAAGGCAGCCACTACATACGTGTAAGCAGCAGAACGCAAAGCATCTTCAGCCTTGTCATGCGTATAGACATTTGTGATGCCGGCATTGCTCAACCATACCAAAGCCCGCTGGCTGGCATTGATCTCGACCGGTAGTGTAATGAAACTGAATAAAGTCGTCGATGCAAAAAGAATAATACCAAACAGCATCAACTGGGGAAACGTATTAATCAACAGCATACCACCCAACAGCACCCATGTCATAATGTTGGAAGCAAAGCTGACGACCGGAACCAAAGCCGAACGCATCCGAAGAGGCGCATAAGCCGTAGCATGCTGGACAGCGTGTCCGCATTCATGAGCTGCAACGGCTGCGGCAGCAATACTGTTACTGTAATAAACCGATTCACTCAGATTGACGGTCTGGTTTGCCGGATTATAATGATCCGTCAAATGTCCGGGAGTGGAAATCACCTTTACGTCATAAATCCCGTTATCATGCAACATCTTTTCAGCCACATCCTTTCCTGTCATACCATTCGGCATAGGAATCTTGGAATATTTTTCAAACTTGTTCTGGAGTCTGGAAGAAACCAACCAGCTAAGAAGGGCAAAACCGATAAATATAATCCAATACATGCTCATATTTTTCTAATTTATAATAGTTATACTAAATCATAAACGACAAAAAGTCTGCCAAAAATAAAAATGGCAGGAGATCATCCTTCCGGGATGTGGTCTTCTGCCATTTTGTATTATTTTCAGGTTTTATTCTTCGGTATATCTGACAATTGTTTGCTCACGGTCAGGACCGACAGATACAATCTTGATCGGAACTTCCAGCTCTTCTTCCAAGAAAGAGATGTAAGCATTGAACTCTTCGGGAAATTCGTCTTCACTTTGCATTTTCGTCATATCGACATTCCAACCCGGCATTTCCACATATACGGGTTCGATGCCTTCATTGATTTCAAACGGAAACTCTGTTGTTTCTTCGCCATTGACTTTATAAGCAATGCAAGCCTTTACTGTTTCGAAGCCATCCAGCACATCGCTCTTCATCATGATCAGTTTCGTCACACCGTTGATCATGATCGCATATTTCAACGCAACCAAGTCAATCCAGCCGCAACGACGTTCGCGTCCGGTTACAGCGCCATATTCATGACCGATCTGACGGATCTTGCTGCCTGTTTCATCAAACAGCTCTGTCGGGAACGGGCCGCTACCGACACGTGTGCAATAAGCCTTGAAGATTCCATAAACTTCACCGATGTTACGCGGAGAAACCCCCAAACCGGTACAGCAACCAGCACAAATCGTATTGGAAGAAGTCACGAACGGATACGAACCAAAGTCAATATCCAGCATAGTGCCCTGTGCACCTTCGGCCAAAACAGACTTGCCTTCTTTCAAATAGTTATTAATCACATGTTCGCTGTCGATCAAACGAAACTGTTTCAAATAATCCAAAGCCTTGAACCACTGTGCCTCCAATTCAGTAATATCATATTCATAATTCAGAGAACGCAGAATCGCTTCATGTCTTGCTTTTGCAGCTGCATACTTTTCATCGAAATTATGCAACAGGTCGCCTACGCGCAGACCGTTACGGCTGATCTTATCCGTATAAGTCGGACCGATACCTTTACCGGTCGTACCGATTTTACCTGACCCTTTCGCAGCTTCGTAAGCAGCATCCAATATACGGTGAGTAGGCAAGATCAAATGAGCTTTCTTAGAGATACACAGTTGTTTGGTCAGGTCGTGCCCGCTGGCAGCAAGCGCTTCCGCTTCCTGTTGGAACAACAACGGATCCAGTACGACACCGTTACCGATAACGTTTACCTTACCCCCTTGGAAAATACCGGAAGGGATGGAACGTAATACATACTTTTCACCGTTAAACTCCAAAGTATGTCCAGCATTGGGACCTCCCTGAAAACGAGTTATCACATCGTAATTCGGAGTCAAAACGTCGACAACTTTTCCTTTGCCTTCGTCACCCCACTGCAATCCTAATAGAACGTCAACTTTCATCGTTTATATATTATATAGATGTTAATATTCTTACTTCTTCCGCTGAAGCCGGTACTTACATTTGCTACATAAGCCATAAATGTAAAGCGCATGATATTCCGGAGTGAAACGCGATATCTTCAACGCTCCGACATCTTTCTTTAGTGTTGCATCCTTCAGCTCTCTGATTGCCCCGCATTTCATACAGATCAGATGCAAGTGTGTCTCCGCCAGCATCCGTAATTCATACTGTACAGCCTGGGCCGTCAGCTGATGGCGCACAATTAAGCCGCTGTCTACCAAAACGTCGACCGTGTTATAAACAGTAGCCCGACTGACATGAAAATTCATTTCCTCCAGTTTCTGATGAAGCAAACACATATCAAAATGACCGGGGAAACTGCATATACACTCCAATATGGCATAGCGTTCCTCCGTCTTTCGTAGTTTTTTCTCGGCAAGATATCTGGTGAACAGGTCTTGCATCTCTGTGTACTTTTTTGCATCCATCTTCAAGTTGCGACTCCACGCGACCGACAAAGTTAGCGCATTTATTTTAAACGCAAAGCCTTAACGGCAATATTCAAATTCAAATTTTAAATCATTATATATTTCCTGCCCTTCGGGCGTCTGCATGAATTCAGGAAAATCATCGAACCCGCCCAACATTTGCTGCGCCCGTTCAGCCGACTGTCTTCCATAAAATTTCATGGCTTTCATCGCAGCCTGCTTTTCTTTGAAGGACGCCTCGAAATCAGTCTGGGCAAGCGTCCGCATACATTCCGCGACAAATGCGGTCCTCACCGGTGCTATCAAATCCTTTCCTTCCTTAAACAGTTCGGCCCAGACTAGATAAGCCACCGTACGTGCATATTCGTCTTCCACATTAAAAATCAACCCGAGCAGCAAATCCTCCACATCCGGCAACTTATAAAACAAATTGTGGCTGCACTGCTCTGCAATTTCCAAATAAGGGATTTCTTTCACCCATTGCTTCGCCTCTTGGGACGAGAACTCGTCTACCGGCTGCAAGAAAGAAGCCAATATCTTGAATTCACGGATGTCTTCTTTCCACAAAGCAGCGGCCAGCTCAGAGTCCGGTTTATGTGTAGTGGCAATCTGCTTGATTTCAGGCAAAGGAACACCGAAATTCAGCTTATAGACAATACCCTTCTCGCGCATGCTGGTAGAGATCACCCCATTCATCGCCTGGCGAAGCTGGGTCCGTATTTCTTTTAATTCATTCTGTAACATACGCTTTATTATTCATTATAGGAAGGTAAAAACGAATACTCCTTGCTGTAGCGAAGCATCTGATCGGTATACCCTTCGGTATAATCCAGCACAATATCCGTTACATCTCCCTTATCGTTCTTGACTTCCTTCATCACCGGGTTCACGAATCCCTTATACGGAGCCAGGTTCAATTTGGCATAGCGTTCGAGCACTTCGGCATGAAGAGCCGGATCGACCTTTACGGCATACTCCTCCACCAGTTTCTTTCCGGCGGAAAAATCACCTTCACTCTTGATACGCTGCACTTCCGCCAACAAAGTTCCGAACAGTTCACGCAGCTTGGCATAGTCATTGACCACCACGTATGTCTTGCCATCCCGCTGTTTCAGTTCAATCACGTTATCAGCCTTTCCTTTTTCATATACCCATTTGGCAATCAGCTGACGGTTGCGCATATGGGCTTCTTCAACATTCTTACCTTGCTCGATCCGGACCAGCTGTGTCATCAGGCCATTCATTATATATTTATAGTATTCAGCCTTATAAGCCTCTGCATCCGGCACAAGTCCGAGTTCCACCAGCTTGGCATCTCCAAGATAGTACAAACCGAAAAGATCGGCACGCGCCTCTTCCAAAGTCGAACTGTAGGCCTTCAAAGCATCCGGATCGGTATCGGGAAGCAATTTACCGGAACCATGTCCCAAGCATTCATGCAAATCGGTATGCAGATTGTCGGTGATGAATCCGTATTTCTTCAATCCTTCTCGCTCCTTCTCACTCCAGACAAATTCCTCATTGAAACCATTTCCCTGAGAAGCTTTGTCGTATGCCTCGGTGATATTCTCGATCGTAACGGATTTCGAACCATGATCGCGGCGAATCCAGTCGGCATTCGGCAAGTTGATGCCAATCGGAGTTGCCGGATAGCAATCACCTCCCAACATGGAAACCGTAATTACTTTGGCACTGACTCCTTTTACTTTTTCTTTCTTAAACCGTTTATCTACAGGAGAATGATCTTCGAACCACTGCGCATTATCGCTGATCACTTTTGTTCGCTTCGTTGCCTCCTTATTGATAAAGTTCACGGTCGACTCCCAGCTGGCTTTCATTCCTAACGGATCTCCGTATGTTTCGATAAAGCCGTTCACAAAGTCGACATCCGATGCCGTATCTTCCACCCATAGGATCGAATAGGCATCGAAGATTTTCAAGTCGCCGGTCTGATAATATTCGATCAGTTTCCCGATGATTGACTTTTGCGCATCGTTCTCGGCAAAAGCCACGGCTTTCCGCAATTCCGACACGATCTTTTCAATTGCCGGCGAATAGAGACCGCCTACCTTCCACACTTTTTCGACCAACTTGCCGTTCTCTTTTACCAAACGGCTGTTCAAGCCGTAAGAGATCGGAGAAATCGTGTCTTTCCCAGCTTTCATCCGGGCATAGAAATCCTCAACTTCTACCTGGGTAACTCCTTCGCCATAATAATTGTTGGCCGAAGCCCGAATCAGGTCGACATCGCCACTCTGCACCGTACGCTTCGCCATCACAGCCGGATCAAAGATCACGGGACTGATCTCGGCGACAAACTGTTCCACCGTCTGCCCTTCACGTAGCGGAAGTGCGGAAGCACCGATCTGCGAGATACAAGTCCGGAGGAACTCAGGCGTAAAGCCGGGAACAAATTTGTCTTCCGCATAATAGTGATGGATGCCGTTGGCAAACCAAACCCGTTTCAGATAAGTTTCCAAAGCAACAAACTGCGGATCCGTACGATCTCCTTTATAGCCGGTATAAACAGCCTCCAGCGCACGGCGGATCGGCAGATTATAACGACAGTTCTGGTCGAACAAAATATCCCGGCCCATCAGGGCAGCTTCCGACAAATGATATAATAATTGTTTCTGCTTCAAAGAAAGGGATTCAAATCCCGGAACCTGATAACGCAATATCTGAAGATCAGCAAACTGATCCACGACATAATTGAAATTATCCTGAGTAGCTTCCACCTTCTCAGCCTTCTGCCCCGTACAGGCAGTCATAACCATTGCAGTCATAAGCGATAACATTATATTTTTCATATACTAACTTTTAGCTTTTCCTAATATTATTATTAAAAAGGTTTTCTCGCAAAGGTACAGATATTTCAGAAATTATACTAGTCATCTTCCTTTATTGCAATCTGAATACAGATAACTTATAAAGCAGAAATATGAGTAGATTTGATTTTTTTATTCCAAGGACATAGAAAGAGAAGAAATTTAATAACTTTGCCAATAGTAATGTTGACATAAAACAAAATGCGATGAAAACAAACATTCCTGAACGTATTGCCGCCCTAAGGGAAGCAATGAAACAGCATAAAATCGATGCTTATATTATTCCGACTTCCGACCCTCACATGAGTGAATATCCTGCCGACTGCTGGAAATACCGTGAATGGATTTCCGGATTCACAGGTTCGGCCGGAACAGTTATAATCACAGCCGATAAAGCCGGGCTTTGGACCGACTCCCGATATTTCCTGCAAGCCTCTACCCAACTGGAAGGGACAGGTATCGAACTTTTCAAAATGATGTTGCCCGAAACCCCGACAATCCCGGAGTTCCTGACACACGAACTAAAAGAGGGACAGACAGTCGGACTGAACGGCGAGATATACAGCCTGGCAGATGCCCGCTCACTGGAAAAGGCATTAGCGGAAAAAGAGATCAAACTGAATACAAACGCTTCGCTGATCGATCCGATCTGGAAAGAACGTCCCGCCATCCCTGAAGCTCCGATGTTTGAAATGCCGATCGAACTCAGCGGAAAATCAACAGAAGACAAACTACTCGATATCAACAAGATGCTACACAAGGCAGGAGCCGACTGCACCATTCTCTCCGCATTGGACGAAGTGGCCTGGACCTTCAATATCAGGGGTACGGACGTTGCCTATAATCCGGTCGTCATCAGTTATGCATTCGTTTCCGAGAAGGAAAGCGTACTGTTCGTGAATCCGAAGAAGATACCCGCTGAAATAGCAGAACATCTAAAAAAAGAAGGAGTGACACTGGCCGACTACGGCATGTTGGCGACCTTCCTGTCACGGCTGCCGGAACGGACACGGGTGTTCATCGACAGCAAACGGACCAACGTAGCCATCTACAATGCACTGCCCAAAAGCAGTATCCTGATAGAAGGAATCTCGCCCGCCAACCACTTGAAAAGCATCAAGAACGAGACAGAGATAAAAGGATTCCGCAACGCTGTCCTGAAAGACGGCATCGCCATGACCAAATTCTATTTCTGGCTGGAAAAGATGCTTAAAGCCGGAGAAAAGGTGACGGAGCTGAGTGCCGCTGCCAAGTTGACGGCTCTGCGCTCCGAACAGCCCCAATATGTCATGGACAGCTTTGCCAGCATATCCAGCTACGGTCCTCACGGAGCGGTCGTACACTATTCTCCCACACCCGAAACGGACACGGAGTTGAAAACGGACAGTTTGTACCTGCTCGACTCCGGAGCCCAGTATTTGGACGGAACGACCGACATCACCCGTACGATCGCCCTTTGCGACGAGCCGAGCGAGCAAATGAAGAAGGACTTTACCCGCGCCCTGAAAGGCACTATCGGAATTGCCAAATGCAAATTCCCCGCAGGCATACGGGGCTGCTTGATCGACGCCTTCGCCCGTAAAGCTTTGTGGGATGCCGGCATCAACTATCTGCACGGAACCTGCCACGGCATCGGCCATTGCTTAAACGTACATGAAGGGCCGCAAAGCATCCGCATGGAAGAAAACCCGGTAATCCTGGAACCGGGCATGGTGATGAGTGACGAACCGGCCATGTACCGCCCCGGCGAATATGGCATCCGTACCGAGAATATGATCCTGATCCGTGAAGACAGTGAAACGGAATTCGGAAAGTTCCTCGGTTTCGAAACTTTGACGTTATGTTACATCGATACGAAGCTGGTTATCCCATCCATGCTCTCCGTACGCGAACATGCCTGGCTGAACAAATACCACCAGATGGTGTACGACTTGGTAAGCCCGCATCTGAACGAGGAAGAGAAGGCTTGGTTAAAAGAGAAAACGGCAGAAATTTAATCAACGGACAATTGACAATGGACAATTGGTTTGCCGTTGTCCTCCTTAAATTGTCAATTGTCAATTATTAATTGTCAATTAAAAAGTTATGGCTTTAATAAAATCAGTAAGAGGCTTTACTCCCCAAATAGGTAAAGACACGTTTTTAGCAGACAACGCCACTATTATCGGCGATGTAGAGATAGGCGAAGGTTGCAGTATCTGGTTCGGGACTGTGTTGCGAGGCGATGTAAACTCCATCCGGATCGGCAACGGGGTGAATATACAGGACGGCTCCGTCCTGCACACCTTATACGAAAAATCGACGATTGAGATCGGCGACGATGTGTCGGTCGGCCACAACGTCACGATCCACGGGGCAAAGATATGCAACGGCGCCCTGATCGGGATGGGCTCGGTCGTACTGGACCATGCCGTAATCGGTGAAGGAGCGATCGTCGCTGCCGGTTCGGTCGTACTGAGCAAGACCATCGTCGAGCCGGGAAGCATCTACGCCGGTGTACCGGCCAAGTTCGTAAAGAAGGTGGACCCGGAACAGGCAAAAGAGATCAACCAGAAGATAGCCAAAAACTATCACATGTACTCATCTTGGTATAAAGAAGAGCACCGACCCACTATCACGGGACAGGATAAACAATACAATTGCAAATGAAAGAGTACAAATACATCCTGCTGGACCTGGACGGGACGATTACAGATCCGATGATCGGCATCACCCGATGCGTCGAATACGCATTGAATCATTTCGGCATACAAGTGAATGACCTTCGCGAGTTATGTCCTTTTATCGGTCCTCCTCTTCTGGACTCGTTCCGGGATTTCTATCATTTCACAGACGAACAGGCCAAAGAGGCTACAGAAAAATACCGGGAACGTTTTGCCGACACCGGCATTTATGAAAACAAACTGTATGACGGCATGAAAGACTTTCTTGAAGAGGCAACCCGGCAAGGGCGCATCCTGATGTTGGCGACATCCAAACCGACAGTCTTCGCCAAACGCATCCTGGACTATTTCGATATCGCCCGTTACTTCACTTTCGTCGCGGGCAGCGGCCTGGACGGTTCCTTCTATACAAAAGGAGATGTGATCCGTCATGTATTGGAAAGCAATAACCTGACGGATCATCCATCAGTCGTCATGATCGGCGACCGCAAACATGACATCATCGGGGCCAAAGAGAACAGGCTCGATTCGATCGGTGTGCTTTACGGTTACGGTGACCGGGAAGAGTTATCGCAAGCCGGGGCGGACTATATCGTAGAGGATATCGCCGGACTGCGCAATCTGCTGTTCCATCAATAGCACGCCCATTTTATCAGATAGCGGCAAAGCACATCTCCGCCGAAGATCCCCACGCAGTAGAGGATTCCCAACCTGTAGCCTTTCAGGTTACAGGACACTTTCAATGCCTGGAACATCCAGACCAGTGCCCAGATCAAAAAGACAAAAGAGACAAGCGACAACCAGATCCCGACAAGGAATCCGGGCTGTTGCATGATCTCTGCCGGAGGCATGTTCACATCTATCTGTGCGAGTTTCTGCATAGGCGGCAAGAAGTTGAAAAGGTTCATGACGATCAACGGCAATTGTGCGAAAACGACCGTTCCCAACACATCGACCATCCGTTTGCGTGAACGGGAAAGCAGCAATCCTCCCAAATAAAACATAACAGCCGGAATCAGCCAGACGGCAAGGTGCTCCACCGCATAACACCACCACGCCGGATTCGGAGCCGGACCAAAATGCAGCAACCCGTGATAATGCCAGCCGGAATAAAAAGAAAGAGCTGTCGATACCACCATTCCAGCCAGTCCCCAAAGCAATGCTTCCAGACCGGCAATCCGTTCAAAAGGATTAATCAATCCATAAAGATGTTGTTTGTTCATAACCTATTCGATTTTATTTAGTTTATCAATCAGATCGTCTAATACATTCCGGACAGTAGGGTAACTGACTCCCATATTCTTCGCCATATCCTTCAGGCTTCCGCTGGATTTGATGAAGTCGATTACAAACTGCTGTTCCTTATCCGTCAGTTTTGCCAGTACAGGCAGTTCAAATGTACCGCACACCTCCGTATCGCATTGCCCACAAAACATCCGACCCACTTTCAAAGGCGCGTCACAAGCCGGGCACTGCAAGGGGAGTCTTCTTTTGATCTCGTTATTCATAGATTTATTTCTTATTCTTGTTTATACTTGACTAAAAGATTACTTTACAACAAAAGTATTCAATAATTTATAAACATGCAATAAATAATAAATATTATTCATTACAATATAAATATTATTCAAATACATATACAATTATATCATTCATCCTCGTTCCAACATGAACCAGGCAAGGGAGCTAAATGAGCCACCGAGTAACCTCCATATAAAGAAATTAAACTACTTTTGTGACAAAACACTTAAAAAACTAAACAAATTATATCATGAGAAAGAACAATCTGTGGATAACAGCCCTTGCATTCGGGCTATCGTTATCGGCTTACGGACAGCAGGCAGAGGGCGGCATCTCGTCCGGAATGTTGCAGGAAATCAAGCAAGCCTACAAAGGAACGCCGGCCGACAAAGCCATTCACAATGCAATCGCGGGCAACGACATCAACAAACTGGCAGTCAACAATGACAGCAAAAACAATTTCGACACCTACTTTTCAAACAAAGTGAACAGTAAAGGGATCACGAACCAGAAATCCTCCGGCCGTTGCTGGTTGTTTACAGGATTGAATGTTATTCGTGCGCAGGTCATCGCCAAGTATAACCTGCCGGAATTCGAACTCTCGCAGAACTACAACTTCTTCTGGGACCAGCTTGAAAAAGCAAACCTTTTCCTGCAAGGAATCATTGATACACGGGAAAAGCCGATCAACGACAAAATGGTGGAATGGCTGTTCAAGAATCCGATCGGAGACGGCGGACAATTCACCGGCATATCCGACAACCTGATGAAATACGGCATCGTTCCTTCCGGTGTCATAGTCGAAACCTATAGCAGCGACAATACCAGCCGTATGTCCAACCTGATCGGACTGAAATTGAAAGAATACGGATTGGAACTACGCGACGCAAAAGACTCGAAACCGGAAGCGCTGGCAAAACGCAAAACCGAGATGCTGGGCGAAATCTACCGTATGCTGGTCCTCAACCTCGGAGAACCTCCTACGAAATTCACCTGGACACGCAAAGACGCAAGCGGAAAACCGGTCGAGACAAAAGAATACACCCCGCAATCATTCTATCAAGAATTCGTGGGCGAAGATTTGAAGAACAACTATGTCATGCTGATGAACGATCCGAGCCGCGACTTCTATAAACTATATGAGATCGACTTTGACCGCCATGCCTATGACGGCAAGAACTGGACATACGTCAACCTTCCGATAGAAGATATCAAAGAGATGGCGATCGCCTCCATCAAGGACAGCACCATGATGTATTTCTCCTGCGACGTGGGCAAATTCTTCGACCGCAACCGCGGAGTGCTCGATGTCAACTATTATGACTACGGCTCGTTGATGGGCACGACTTTCGGTATGGACAAGAAACAACGCATCCAGACATTCGCCAGCGGCTCTTCCCATGCCATGACACTGATGGCGGTAGATTTGGATGCCAACGGCCAACCTAAAAAGTGGATGGTGGAAAACAGTTGGGGACCGGGTGCCAACAACGGCCACCTGATCATGACGGACGAATGGTTCAACGAATACATGTTCCGCTTGGTTGTCAACAAGAAATACATCACCGACAAAGTCCGGGAAGTATTGAAACAGACACCGACACGGTTACCGGCTTGGGACCCGATGTTTGCAGAAGAAGAGTAATGGAAATTGAAAGTTGAAAATTGAAAATTATAAAAACGGTCATTGTTCTTGGAACGGAATTTAATTTTCAATTTTCAACTTTCGATTTTCAACTATCAATAGTATCCTTCATTCTGCGCCTCTTCGGCAGATGGCTTCGGAGACAGGCGGTCGATATGGTTCTGCGGAATCGGACGTAGTTTGTGATATTCCTTTATGTTCGGAGCGGCATCCGGATTAAACTCTTTCACACGCTCGTACAACGTTTCCGTACGCACCAAGTCTTCCCAGCGGTTCATCTCGCCATATGTTTCACGGGCACGCTCATCCAGCATAAAACCGATAAAATCGTCACTGATCTCTGCCGGCGTCACCAGCATCGACTTTTCAGTCGAACCAGCCAGGTTAGCCATATCGCCACCATCTATCTGCCACCACTCCTGCGGTTTGGCTTCTCCTTCTTTGTAGGCGGCACGTTTACGGACGACGTTGATCAGCGAAGCCGCTTTCTCGAAATCCCCCTTTCTGCCATAAGCTTCGGCAGCTATCAGATACGTCTCACCCAGCCGCATACGGACAAAGTTACGTCCTCCCTGTTCATAGTTCATATCCGGACGTTGCGTATCGAGCCATTTCTTCAGGCAAGGGAAAAAGTGGTTCGTGTTTTCATCGATCGGAATCAATGTATAAGGCGCCTTTGCGATGTCCAATTGCATCTGGCGGTCTTTCGCTTTGTCGATCACAGCACCTTTATAATCTTTCGCGCCATAATATTTCGGGATAAAGTAAGCCGCCGTATCTCCTAAAGCGAACTTTGGTTTGCCAACCAGTTCAGCAGGCGTTTCATAAAGCAAATCACCCGTCTCCTCTCCATTTTCATTTACGTAATAATATTTGTCTTTCCAGACAGGGATGGAAGATTCTTTATTCGCATAGAACACCCAACTGAACATCTTATACATACGGGAGTCATTCAGGTGGTCGAACAACTGGGTTTGCAAATAAGGAGTCGGCCGCATACGTTTCCAAGCACGCCCTTGCTGAAGGTCGCGTTGCAAACCCGGCAATTTTTCGTAAGTCGGAACCCAATACAGGTGCATCTTGTTTCCTTCCGAACCGTTAAACAACACATCGTTTGTAAACTCGACACCCCAGATTGTTTCAGAAGACACCTTCTGTCTGTCCTGATCGAATGTCATTGAATAATCCGAATCCAAGGCGAACTTTCCGGAGTTGATAACCGCTTCGGCAAAATAAGCCGTACTATCCATATCGGTTGGTTGTTGTCCGCGCTGATCTTTGATAGCGCTCCCCCTTGTCAAATAAACTTTCGACAACAAATTAGCCGCCGACCATTTGGTTGCACGACCACGATCCGCCTGCATGGCCACATCAGGCAACACTTCATAAGCCTGACGCAAATCGCTAATAATAAACGCATACACATCCGCCACCGAAGCACGTTTAAAGTCGGTCTTGATTTCAGAAACGTTTCCTTCCGTCAATAAAGGAATACGTCCAAATTGCTGAACCAGATCAAAATAGAAATAGGCACGCATGAAACGAAGTTCACCTTCACGCGCCGTTTTCTCGGCATCGGTCATATCTCCCACTTTCGGCAGATACATCAAAGCCGTATTGGCCCGTGTAATACCTTTATAAGCATTTTCCCAAAATTCATACAACATACCGAAAGAAGAGTTCAACTGATTGCTGTATTTATTGAAAGCATCCTTATTACCGCCATCGGCCCCTTCCCAGACATAATCCACGCCATACTCGGTCAGGCAATAATAACGCTCGCCACCGACATACCAGCGCATAGTCGAATAAACGCCGTTCACAGCAGTTTCTATACCGGTCTTTGTTTCCAGATAATCATACGACACCCCGCTGACCACCTTTTCATTCAGGAAAGATTCACACGACACGCCGGCCGCTGCCACTAAAGACAGCAAACCATATTTTATTATATTTTTCATACTATCGTCTATTTATCATGTTAGTTATTATCAAAAGCTCAGGTTCACACCAAACAGATACGTCCTCGGCATCGGTTCATTGAAGTCACCGCCACTTTCCGGGTCCGTACCTGAATAGCCCGTAAAGACATACGCATTCTGTACGGTTGCATATACACGCAACTTCTGGATACCGACATTCTGCAACAATGCCTTCGGCAACGTATAGCCCAATGTCACCTGGCCGATTCTCAGGAACGAAGCGTCTTCCTTATAAAGGGAAGAAATGTAGTTCGGGTTCTCGAAGTCGATATTCGGGCGCGGAGCTTCGTTACTGCGGTTACTGATCGGGTTGCCGTTTTCATCCTCGCCGATAATACGCCAGTAATTTACTTTCGCACCACTATAACGTCCGCTCAAACGGAGTTCACGGTTGAAAGATTTCGTCTGTCCGAAAGCACCATTCAGGAAGAAACTGAAATCAAAATCCTTATAATTAAAATAATTACTCATGCTCAACGTCACGTTCGGATTCTCATGACCGAGAATAAAGCGGTCTTCGGAAGTGATCTTATAGTCGCCATTGCGGTCGACAATCTTGATATCGCCAGGCTTAAAGACGCCTCCCCACTTTTCGAGTTCGGCAGCATCTTCCAGTTGCCAGATACCGTCGGCCTTATAATCATAGAACACTTTCACGGGCTGGCCGATAAACCATTTATTTCCTTCGTCGTCGACTTTCCCGTTATAGAGTTCCACGATCTCTTCCTTGTTGACGGAGAACATGAAGTCGGTCGTCCACTTGAAATCTTTCGTATCGATATTGACCGTATTCAAGGTTACTTCCAGACCTTTGTTACGGATCTGCCCGATATTGGTCGTCACATTGCCGAAACCGGAAACGATCGGCAACTGGCGGTCCATCAAGAGGTCGTTCGTATTCTGAAGATACAAATCCACGCTCCCCCCTATCCGGCCGTTCAAGAAACCGAAATCGATACCGGCGTTCCATTGCTCGGTCTTTTCCCATGACAAGTTCGGGTTCGGCATCTCCTTCTGATAGAAGGCCAGCACACCGTTCGAACCATAGCTGTAACGCCCGTACTCAAGGTTACCCTGCGTCTTATAGGGATCGATAGCCGTGTTGCCGGTGATACCCCAACCCAGGCGGAGCTTCAAATTGCTCAGACAGTCGGCATCTTTCAGGAACGATTCTTCCTTGACACGCCATGCAAGGGCAGCAGAGGGGAACAACACCCATTTATGCCCCGGAGCCAGACGGGAAGAACCGTCGTAGCGGGCAGATACCGTAAGCAGATAGCGGTCTTTGTAATTATAATTCACACGTCCCATGAAAGAAGCCAGATTCCAACGCTGGTAATCACTCGATACGGACTCGATCGTCTGGGCCGAACCGACATTGTTCCAAGTCTGGTTCTCGTAAGGCAGGTCTTTCACCTTGATTTCCGACTTCTCGTATGTTTCCTGCTGGATAGACTGCAAGAAAGTCAAGCCTAAAGTATGATCTTTTTTGAAGGTCTTGTTATAGAACAACAGATTTTCCCACGTGTACATACGACGGTTGTCACGGGCATTGACAGCACGCGCCGGACTACCGGAACGGTCCGAACTCAACGCCCCGTAGAACTCGTTGCCGTACCAGGGACCTATGTCGATACCGACATTCGAACGGTATTTAATATCGAACGGAAGCGTAACATCCAGATAATAACTTCCCAGAAAGCGATCTTTCTTTATCTCCTTCTTCTCATGTTCTATATTCAGGAATTTATTCCACAGCTGCGGATCATTACCGGGACGGGCTTCAATAATGTTTCCATTTGCATCATAAATGTCAGCCAATGGATATGTCAGTTTCACTCCATCATAAAGATTCCCCCCGTTGTTACGATCAAGATGAGAGAAAGAGGTTGAACCGCCGACCTTCACATATTTGTTCAAAGTCCAGTCGAAATTGACGCGAACCGAATAGCGCCGATAATCTTGTCCCTTCACGACACCATCTTGTCCGAAATAAGTTGCGGAAGCGAGCATCTTCAGCTTCTCCGTACCACCTCGAACACTGACTTCATGATTGTGGATCGGAGCAACACGCAAGGCCTCCTCTGTCCAGTCGGTGTAAGGGACACGGTCAGAATGCCAGACACCGTTTTCGTCATATCCCTGTTCGATCTTGTTCATTATACTCGGATCTGCATTGAAATAACCGATCTTACGATCCCAATCCAATGTCGGGACAAGCGGATACGGAGTAGTCTTGTTTGTGGCACGATTCGCCTCGCGTACCATTTCGACCCACTCTCCGCCATCAAACATTTCAATCTTACGGGCAGCTTGCTGTACACCTACATAGCCGTTATAATCGACCTGCACCTTACCCTCTTTCCCCTTCTTTGTTGTTACCAGAATAACACCATTCGCACCACGCGACCCATAGATAGCCGTGGCAGAAGCATCTTTCAACACTTCGACCGATTCAATATCGGATGGACTCAATTCGCTCAATGCCACCACGATAGGAATACCGTCCACGACATATAACGGATCGTTTGTCGCTTTTAAAGAACGGTTACCACGCACACGAACCTGCACATCCTCGCCCGGTTTTGCACTCGTTGACAAAATCGTCACACCGGCAGCCCTTCCTTGCAACGCCTGTGCCGCACTGAAAGAAGCCGTCTCCTGCAACTTCTCCCCCTTCACGGAGGCTACCGAACCGGTCAAGTCCCGCTTCTTGGCCACACCGTAGCCGACAACCACGACTTCGTCCAAGTTCTGCAAGTCCTCTTTCAATGTGATAATCACACTCCCTTGTCCTTTGTAAGCATAGTCTTGCGGCTGATACCCGATGTAGGAAACAGACAACGTAACAACCGGTTTAGAGATGGAAAAAGAGAATTTACCGTCGATGTCGGTAATGGAACCATTCGTAGTCCCTTTCTCGACTACGTTCGCCCCGATGATAGGCTCACCGGTCACATCCTTGACAACGCCGGAAACCATATGCTGGGCATAGGAGAGCGTGGTCGTGCACACACAAAACAAAAAGACCAGCATGGGCAAATGCAGCCTTTCAAACATTTTCGTTTTGTTCATAATAATAAAGAATTTAATTATCCGGCAATTCCCGAACCGGATGATTTTTTCATAAAAAGAGGCGTGGGAACTGTTGATATACCTGATATTGAGGCCTTCGACTGCCCGACCAGTGATATAAACAACAGCCCACGCCCTTCTATTCTTGAAGACATACCCATGCCAGGCATGAATATATATAACAAGGAAGGTACGTGAGCGTTCAGTTGCCTATTATCCTCTGGTCTGAAAGTGTCGAAGTTTCAATATCCGGATAATATCTTTTAAACGCTTCTTGTAATCAATAAAATGCAGGGACCTGCAACGCCATGCAAGTGTACGGACACAAATATAGAGAGAAGAAACTATACAGGCAAACAAAAGTAAGTATTTCTCGTTTTTCTTACGAACAGGCTATATTTAGAGGATAGCAATCATATTACTATTGCAAAACCATGCAACCTATAAACATTTGACCTTTGTCGAATACGTTTTTGACCTTAGTCAAAAGGGCTTTCGACCTTAGTCAAAAACCTTTTCGACCAAGGCCGAAAGCTAAAGAAGTTAGCAAAAACGACATAAATATCCATATCATTGCATATTATACAATATCAAATACCACTTTAGGACGGGACAGTTTGTCTGTTGTTTACATTTATGAATAACCTATAACAGGATTTTTTAATACACAGTCAACCTATTTCAGGACGAGACAGGGTGAAGCCAGAAAACGTCTCTCCGCCGAAAGGTATCATCTGATCAATCTTTTCCCCAATCCGAAGGTTTTGCGCCCATTTGGAGGACAAGCGTTCCACCGGCCGCCAGATCATCGTGCGTCAGGTAACATTTATCATACTTCTTCCCGTTGAGTGTCGCACTTTGGATATAGATATTCTCCGGACTGTTGTCACGGGCTTCGATCACAAAAGAGCCACCGGCAGCATAAGCCGGGTCCAGACGAAACTCCACCCGGTCGAATACCGGACTGGTGATCTCATAGCGGCCATCGCCCGGACATATCGGATGTATGCCGGCAGCCGCCAACACATACCAGGCCGACATCTGCCCGACATCTTCGTTTCCTACCAAGCCGGTCACTTTGTCGTGATAAGCGTTTCGGCAAATGTCGCGTGTCCATTTCTGGGTAAGCGAAGGCATCCCTAACCTGTTGAACAGGAAAGGCACATGATGGACCGGTTCATTGGCATGGTTATAATAGTCATTCCAGAGATAGTCGCCCGGTGTTTTCTCAAACATATCCGTCAGGTCGGCCAAAACCTTTTCACGGCCTCCCATCAGGCGGATCATCCCTTCGACATCGTGCGGCACGAACCATCCTTGCTGGTAAGGATTGGATTCCACGCAGCCATAACCCTCTTGCAAACGTCCTTTTTCAGGCAAAGAAGAAAAAACGCCTTTCTCATTACGCGGACGGAACCATCCCGATTCAGGATCGAAGATAGTTGCATACGACAGGGCACGCTTGTCAAAATGAGCCCGGTCGCCCTCTTTCCCCAACCACTCGGCCAAACGGGCCATGCACCAATCCGTATAATCGTATTCCAGCGTGCAGGATATATTGCCGGGCGTATAGCCGTCGTCATTATTGCCAAAGCGCCGGGAGGTATTCAGAGCATAGCGGTATGCTTTCTCCACGTCATAATCCCGAATGCCTTTCCGGTAGGCATCACACAAAACCGAAATGGCGGGATTGCCCACCATGCAGCCGGAGTAAGCATTCAAGAGCTCCCACCGTTCGAGATATTCGTTACCACTCTGGTCGGCTATCTCCACAAGCGAGTTGACAAGATCGTTCACCATCTCCGGGTTGATGATGGTCTGAAGAGGCATCTGGCTACGGAAGACATCCCATCCGCTGAAGATCGTCCGTTTACGGAACTTGCCAGTCTGATGGATCTTTTTATCCGCCCCGGTGTACTCGCCGTTGATGTCGCTGCAAAGGCGCGGATCAATCAACGTATGATAAAGAGCCGTGTAGAAAACCCTCTTTTCCTCGTCGGTTCCTCCCTCGACAGAGACTTTCGCCAACTCGTCATTCCAAAGACGGACACACTCGGCATGCGTCCGGTCAAAATCGAAGTCTTTCATCTCCGCCGCCAAATTCTCCTCCGCATTCTTCAAACTGGTATAAGAGATACCACTCTTTAGCAAGATCACTTCATCTGGTTTGGTTTCAAAATTGGCATAAAAGCCTAAATGCTTGCCTTCAAATGCCGAAACGGAAGGATGGATGGCGGATTGGCGGATTGCTTCGCGATAGCGCACGCTACAAACATCTTCACGTTTACGTCTCCAATCGTCCGGAATATCGGCAGACCAAACGCCATGTCCGGAAAAAGGTTTGGAAAATTGGGCATAGAAATAGACCGTATAGTCGGCCTTGCCGTCTCCGTTTCCCCAACCGCCTCCATCAGGCGTGCATTGCATCCAGCCCTTGATGGTATGGTCGTCCACCACCTCTACGCTCTGAAGTGTCGATGTTCCTCCTACCCGCCGGGCCAGATCGACTTGTATGCGGGCCTCCTTGCTTTCCGGGAAAGTGAAACGAAGCATTCCGCTATGAGGCAAAGCGGTCGCTTCCGCCTGAATCTTATAATCGGAAAGAAAAACAGAGTAATAGCCTGCCGAGGCTTTTTCGGTCGACTTGTCATACCGGGAACGATATCCTTCTTCCGGCTTGTCTTCCGTGCCGGCGAATGTATGCAAATCCCCGATTGTAGGCATCACCAGAAAGTTCCCCAAATCGCCGTACCAGCCGATACCGGACATTTGCGTAAATGCGAATCCTTCGATGGTCGTATGCTCATAACTATAGCCGGGACCGTTGTCGCCTCCGGTAATCGTGTTGGGGCTGACCTGCACCATACCGAAAGGAGCTGTCGCCCCGGGAAACGTTTTTCCAAGTCCATGACTCGCGCCCGCCAGTTCTGTATTCGTTGAAGCTCCTACAAACGGATTTACATAAGAGGACAGAGGACGCCCGTCTGCTTCCTGCTCCACCGTATGGCAGGAAAACAAAGAAAGGGGCAAGAATAGCCCCAACAAAAAATGTCTAATATTCATTATTACCAGATTAAAAAAAGGCGGCATCAAAAGTCGTCATCCGTCATCCCCGGATCAAGTCCGCCATGACAAGGACACTTTTGATGCCGCCTCGTTCTACAAAGCTTATAAAGCCAATTCCTTCAATATCCCATCCGTCGCACCCGCATTGCCTTTCACAAACTGGCCGGCACTCTCGCCGGCAGCCTTCAAGACCTCTGCATAGGTCAACAGCTCATCCATCTTGGCCACGAACTCATCTTTCGATGCGACCGAGAATCCTCCGCCCACTTTGATCAAGTCACGGGCCTCCTTGAACTTCTGAAACCGGGGACCGAACAACACCGGAATACCGTAAACCGCCGCCTCCAACGTATTATGGATACCGGCTCCGAAACCGCCGCCGATATAGGCGATCGTCCCATACCGATAGATGGAAGACAGCAGCCCGAAACTATCCACGATCAAACAATCTTTCCCTTCGAGCAGGCTCTTGTCCTGCATCACATCGGACAAGCGGACAGACGGGCGTTTCAACAACGACTCGATATACATCAGATGTTCCCGGTGAATCTCGTGCGGGGCGATGATCAGCTTCATCTCCGGATGCTCGTTGAAATAAGGGATCAGTATCTCCTCGTCCTGCGGCCAGGAACTCCCGGCGATCAGCGTCTGACATCTTTCCCCTACAAACCGTTCGAATTCTGGCAAATCACGCGCCTGATTACGCACGTCCAACACACGGTCGAAACGGGTATCGCCGTAGACCGTCACGTTACGGATGCCATATTGCCCAAGCAGTTCCTTCGAACGTTCGTCCTGCACAAACAAATGCGTAAAGCAGTACAGCATCTTTCGGTAAGGAACTCCGAACCATTGAAAGAACAACTGGTCGGGACGGAAGATCGCTGAAATGATATAAACCGGGATTCCCCGCTTCTTCAACTCACGCAAATAGTTTCCCCAAAACTCATACTTGATGAAAACAGCCACAGCAGGATTCGCCAGATTCAGGAACTTCTTTACCCGGTAAGGCGTATCGAAAGGCAGATAGCAAACGATATCCGCCCCGTTATAGTTTTTCCGCACTTCATAGCCTGAGGGAGAAAAGAATGTAAGCAATATCTTATATTCCGGATATTGCGCCTTGACCTTTTCGATCATAGGACGCCCTTGCTCAAACTCTCCCAACGAAGAAGCATGAAACCAGATGTACTTCGCATTCCGGTCTATCTTCTCACGCAAAATGCTATTCGTCTTCCACTGGCCGAAACGCATCAGGCGTGCCTTCCGGTGGAAAGGAGAAATCATAGCGACAATAAAGGCATAGAAATGTATGAGTAAGCTGTACATGATAAAAGAATTATCAATTGTCAATTGACAATTTATCTATCGCTCTCTGGATACGGCGGATAGACTCTTCCTTACCCAAGGCTTCCGTTATGTCGAAGATATGCGGACCTTTGCCTTCACCGACAAGGGCCAGGCGGGTTGCATTCATTATATTTCCCAAATGGTAGCCTTTGCTTTCGATCCAGGCTTTTACCTCTTCTTCCGTACCTTCGATATCGAACGGTTCACGTGCGCGAAGCACTTCGATCAGTTCGGCAAGCTGGGCGGCACTGTCTTCCTTCCAGCGTTTTTTACGTGTCTTTTCATCATATTCCGTCGGAGCGATGAAGAAGAACGAGCAAAGATCCCACAAGTCCTTGATAAAGGTGGCACGGTCTTTCATCATGGCTACGACCTTCTCCACATAGGCTGGGTCTGCTTTCACGCCGTGGCTTTCGAGGATCGGCATAAAGAGGGCGGCAGCTTCCTTATTGTCCATAGCCTGGATATAATGATGGTTGAACCATTTTCCCTTTTCATAATCAAATTTGGCTCCGCTCTTGCTGCAACGGCTTAGATCGAAGCTATGGATCAGTTCGTCCATGCTCATTACTTCCTGATCATTACCAGGATTCCATCCCAACAAGGCCAGGAAGTTAACAACCGCTTCGGGCAGATAACCGCTCTCGCGATAACCAGAAGAAACCTCACCGCTCTTCGGGTCATGCCATTCCAACGGGAACACCGGGAAGCCCAGGCGGTCACCGTCACGCTTGCTCAACTTGCCGTTGCCTTCCGGTTTCAAAAGCAACGCCAGGTGTGCAAACCGGGGCATCGTGTCTTCCCATCCGAAATAACGGTACAACAGTACGTGAAGCGGGGCACTCGGCAACCATTCTTCACCACGGATCACATGCGTCACTTCCATCAAATGATCGTCCACGATATTGGCCAGATGGTAAGTGGGCAACTGGTCGGCTGATTTATATAAGACTTTATCGTCCAGGATAGAAGAGTTGATAATTACTTCTCCACGGATCAGGTCGTTCACATGGATGTTCTCATCCGGTTCGATCTTGACACGGACCACATACTGATTGCCGGCATCGATCAATGATTTCACCTCTTCCTCGGAAAGAGTCAGCGAGTTGCGCATCTGCATACGAGTGGATGCATCATATTGGAAATTGGGAATTTCCTTCCGTTTGGCATCCAGCTCTTCGGGGGTATCGAATGCGATATAAGCACAACCGGCGTCCAACAACTGATCGACATACTTCTTGTAAATATCCCTGCGTTCACTCTGACGGTAAGGCCCGTATTCGCCTCCGAAGCCGACACCTTCGTCAAACTTGATCCCCAACCAGGTAAGCGCTTCTATAATATAGGCTTCCGCTCCGGGAACAAAACGCTGCGAGTCGGTATCTTCAATACGGAGAATCAGATCTCCACCATTCTGTTTGGCAAATAGATAATTGTATAAAGCTGTACGAACACCTCCGATATGCAAGGCCCCAGTGGGACTCGGTGCAAACCGGACTCTAACTTTCCTTTGAGTCATAATCTTTCTATGTGATTTATGATTTGTGATTTATGAATTGTGATTTATAACGACGCATAAATCACAATTCATAAATCATAATTCCGTTTACTGCGGCAAAAGTAGCCCTTTTTTTTCTCTTAGTAAACTTTTTTATGTACATTTCGCCTTTCAATACATAAAACAGAACATTATGAAAGCAAATAACTATAGCATACATCCGAGTGTCTATTTTATTGTGGCGGCCTTGTTGATCGCTTACTTCTTTCCGAGGGAAGGAAAATTCCGTTACCAATTCTATGAAGGAAAACCTTGGCGGTACGGGTTGCTTACCGCTCCGAGCGACTTCCCGATCTACAAGACTGATGCGGAAGTACAGGCCGAACGCGACAGCGCTCTCAAAAAGTTCGAGCCTTATTACCGACTGGATACCACAATCGAATCTGAAGAGATAGACAAACTACGCGCCGACTATCAGGGCACGCTGAGAAACCGGGCGACTCCGGCCTATATGCAGTATATCGAAAACAGCTTGCAAAAGCTATACCGGGATGGTATCATTTCTACCCAGGACATGGATGAACTCAAAAAGGAGGAATATCCCCGCATCAACCTGCTCGCGGGCAGCGTAGCGCACCCCCATTACAGTAGCGATTTTTTTACAGTCAAGACGGCGTATGAGTTTATCATCAACAATTGCCCCTCTTATCTGGACAAGTCGGTATTGCAATCTTGCGATATCAACAATTATTTGGTGGAAAATATCACATACGACAAGACGATGTCGGAAAAAGTCAGGGAAGATATCCTGAACAGCATCCCGCTGGCCAACGGCATGATACAGGCAGGAGAACGTATCGTCGACCGGGGCGAAATCATCGACAACCATACTTACAATGTGCTCCGTTCCCTTAAGATCGTACACGAGACCAAGTCCGGAGGAGCCCAACGGCAAGGTATCATCATGGGAGGCCAGTTCGTGCTGGTATTCGGTATTCTCTTCTGCTTCTGGCTGTACCTGTGGTCTTTCCGGTTGAAAATCCTGCATAACAGGAGGAATGCGCTTTTCCTCGTACTATGCGTATTCGTGAGCTGCATACTAACAGAGCTTTGCGTGACGTACGGGTTGTTCAATGTCTATATCCTCCCGTTCGCTATCGTGCCGATTGTCGTACGCACGTTCTTCGACTCGCGCACGGCGCTGTTCACACACCTGATCATCGTGCTGATCTGCTCACTGATGGTGCCTTTCCCGCACGAATTCCTGTTGCTACAGGTGATTGCCGGCATGGTCGTGACATTCAGCTTGAGGGATTTATACGAACGTTCCCAACTGATCCGCTGCGCTTTCTTCATCTTCATGTCCTATGCGCTCTGCTACATCAGCCTGTCCATCTACCAGGAAGCGGACTTCAAGAAGATCAACTGGATGATGATGCTCTATTTCGGCATCAATTTTATCCTGCTGATGTTTACTTACATATTAGTCTATATGCTGGAAAAGACATTCGGCTATGTGTCCAGCATTACGTTGGTCGAACTCTCCAACATCAATACGCCGATCCTAAAAAAGCTGTCCGAAATATCTCCGGGAACCTTCCAACATTCTTTGCAGATGTCGATCTTAGCGTCGGAAGCGGCTGCCGCTATCGGAGCAAACGCGCAGCTCGTACGTACAGGAGCCATGTATCATGATATCGGTAAGATGGCGAATCCGGCATTCTTTACCGAAAACCAAAGCAGTATCAATCCGCACAGCCAGCTATCGTTCGACCAAAGCGCGAAAATCATTATCAATCATGTGAACGACGGTGTCAAGATCGCAGAAAAAGCAATGTTGCCAAAAGCCATCATCGATTTTATCCGTACCCATCACGGACGCGGAAAAGCCAAATACTTCTATAACTCTTTCAAAAACCAGTATCCCGACCGCGAAATAGACGAAGAGGCTTTCACCTATCCGGGGCCGAACCCGTTCTCGAAAGAGACTGCCGTCCTGATGATGGCTGATTCCGTAGAAGCGGCCTCCCGTAGCCTGAAAGAACACACGGAAGAAAACATTCGTGCCTTAGTCGACAAGATCATAGACGGACAGATTGCCGACGGACTGATGCGTAATGCCCCGCTGACGTTCAAGGATGTGGAAACGGTTAAGAATGTCTTTGTGGAAAAACTGAAGATCATGTACCATACACGAATCAGTTATCCGGATTTGAAGAAATAAACTGTACAAGCTCATCCAGTAGCCCAGCGCAAGCATCCTCCAGCAGATCAAGGACCAGCTCGAAACCTTCCGCTCCACTATAGTACGGATCGGGGACATGGTCATACAGCTTGTTCTGGGAATATTCCGTCATCTGATGTATCTTTTCCACGGATTCCAAATCCGGGGCTTTCCGTTTCAGATCGTCTATGTTACGGTTGTCCATTCCGATAATCAGGTCGAAGTCGAAAAAGTCTTCCGTACATACCGGACGGGAGACCGAATCTAACTTATATCCCCTACGGGCCGCATGCGAGCGCATACGCGGATCGGCTTTTTCTCCTGCGTGATACCCAATAATACCGGCAGAATCGATCTTGATCCGGCCATCCAGTCCCGCATCCTGAACCAACTTCTTCATCACGGCCTCAGCCGACGGTGACCGGCAAATATTTCCCAGACACACAAACAATATCTTATATTCTCCTTTCTTCTCTTCCATCATTCTTAATTTACAATTTACACCGGGGGATTAATCCCCCGGCTATTGACTCGGGATTAATTTCTCCTGACAACCGACTCTCAAGCCGGATCTACATCATAGTGCACGATCAACTGCTTAAACGGCAAGTAGCGTTGCATTTCAGTGTGTACCGATTCCAGTATCTCACGTACCGGAGCAATCGCAGCGGCAATCTCTATCTTTAAAACGATTTTCCGGATATGGAGAGTTTGCACACGGGTTATCGGCGGAGTGACCGGACCCAGCACGCGTTCGCCCAAACGACGACGCAGGTTCTCGGCATACAAAACAGATAGTTCCTGCAGGATCGAATCATTCCGACTACGCAAGACTATCACTATCAAACGATAGTAAGGCGGATAACGGAACATGCTCCGCTCACCCAATTGAAGACGTACCATTTCCTTATAGGCGAAACGTTCTACCATCCGGATTAGCGGATGGTCAGGCTGAGAAGTTTGCAGGACAACCGTTCCCCGCTTATCCCGCCTTCCGGCACGGCCGCTCACCTGTACCATCAACTGGAAGGCGCGCTCATGGGCACGGAAATCCGGGAAGTTCATCAGGCTATCGGCATTCAGGATACCGACCACACTGACGTTCCCGAAATCCAGACCTTTCGAGAGCATCTGAGTTCCGATCAATATCTGTGTCTTACCTTTCTCAAAGTCCGCGATGATCCGCTCATAGGCCGCACGGGTACGGGCGGTATCGAAATCCAGACGCTCGACCTTGGCGGAAGGGAAGAGAGTAGCAATCTCTTCCTCCACCATCTCAGTCCCGAACCCCATCGTACGAAGTTCCAGGCTCTGGCATTCCGGGCATTGATGAGGCAACTGGATTTTATATCCGCAATAGTGGCATACCAACTCATTACGAAACTTATGGTATGTCAGGCTGACATCGCAATTGACACAATGGGGAACCCAACCGCACTCCTTGCACTCGATCACCGGAGCGAATCCCCGGCGGTTCTGGAACAGGATCACTTGCTCTCCCTTTCCTAACGCCTCGCTCAACTTTTCTACCAAGACCGGCGAAAAAAGCGTGTCTTTCATTATCTTCTTACGCCTCAACTCCTTGATATCGACCGTCAGTATTTCCGGCATCAGCCGGTCGCCATAACGGGTAGTCAGTTCCACCAGACCATATTTGCCGATAGTGGCATTAAAATAAGAATCAATGGAAGGGGTAGCGGAGCCCAACAATGTTTTCGCCCCATGCATACCGGCTAACACCAAGGCTGCATTGCGAGCATGATAACGCGGAGCCGGGTCCTGCTGCTTATAGGTATTCTCATGCTCCTCGTCTATAATAATCAGACCTAGATCCTTGAATGGCAAAAACAAAGAGGAACGAACGCCTAACACTAGCATCGGCTCGCCCGTATGCAGCAAACGGTTCCAGACTTCCACCCGTTCGTTATCAGAAAATTTGGAATGATAAACCAGCAACTTGTCGCCGAACAACTTGGCCAGCCGTTCCGTGATCTGGGTGGTAATGGCAATCTCAGGCAGCATATACAAAACCTGGCGTCCCATCTTCAGCACCTCATCGATCAGCCGCACATAGACTTCCGTCTTTCCACTGGAAGTAACACCGTGCAAGAGACAGACTTCTTTCTCCCGGAAAATATCATGTATTTCCCCGTAAGCCTTCCTCTGCGCCTCACTTAAAGGGTTCAAGGGCTGTAAACGGCAAACCGGAACCTGCAACCTTCCTACCTCTTTTTCATAACTTTCCAGCACACCTCGCTTCAGCACACCGTCCAATATGGCTGGAGAACAACCGCAGTTCTCCAACAATTCCTTCTTCGACAATTCGCGTACCAGTGCCGGATTAAGCGCATGACTGAGTTCTAGAAAACAGATCAGCAAGTGTTCCTGCTTCTTCGCCCGCTTGAAGTCCGCAAACACGGCCTGTAATTTTTCTTCATCCTTATACACCTCGGCAAGACGGATAAAGGTCTGCATTTTCGGCATAAAGCCCCGTTTCAATTCCTCGCTCACCTCAACCGCACCTTTAGCCATCAGGGAGGCGACAACAGGTACGACATTCCGTAGCCCGGTTTTCTTTTCCAATTCAGAAACCGTCAGTTTCAAAACACCGGTAAAGGCATCCAGCACAGCCTGCTCATTTGGACGCAAGGACCCATCGGCTTCGAAATCTTCATTATAAGTAACAGCCGTTTCACTCTCCAGTTTTAGCCCGGAAGGCAAAGCGGCCTTGTAAACATCTCCTAATTTACACAGATAATAGGATGCGATCCATTTCCAAAAACGAAGTTGCGGACGACGGAGCACAGGCGTGGCATCCAGCAAAGCATAAATCTCCTTTGTCTCGTACTGGCTATCGATCCCACGCTCATGCACATCCATGACGATAGCCGTATAATAACGCTTCTTTCCAAAATGGACGATCACTCGGCAACCGGGTATTACCGCTTGTTCCAGATCGGATGGTATGCTATAGGTATAGCTATTCTCCAACGGGAGCGGGAGTATAACGTCTGCGTACTTCATTCTTATTCTTATTTATACGAACAATGTTCATAGCGATGCCAAAAGTAACAAAAAAGGCCGGACTGCTAAAGTCCGGCCTCTGTTTATCTGCCATCAGATATTCTTTATTCTTTTTAGAACAGGATGGCAGCCGTAATCGACCACCCTCGGTTCTTACCGTTTAATTCCAATTTTGATGCACTATAATCATCCGTCAAACCAAGAGCATAATTGAAACCTACCTGCAAATGTTTGATCAGCTCCACACCGGCACCCAGATTCAAACCAGCATTAAAGCTTTTTGCCTTCAACTGGTCTCCGACTGATCCCGGAATATCCCATAACTTATCGCCACCCACACGGAAACCGACATACGGACCAGCCGCCAGATATCCTTTGATAATAGGCAAGCCGAATTTCCATTTCAAGTTAACCGGAACATCTATATAATCGTTCTTTATGTCTTTCTCACTCTTCACACCTATCCCTTTTTGCGAATATAGGATAGCAGCATCAAAACCGACTCCCATTATCGGAGCCATTACCTCCACCATCGGACCAATATTAAATCCAGTCACATTATCCTTTCCGACGAGATCCTTGTTGAAATGGACAGAGGAAATATTCAAACCGCCTTTTATACCGAACTTAATCTGGGATTTCGCAGGTACGGCAATCAACACCATCACCGCCAACAATATAAGCCCAACAATCTTCTTCATACTTTTTTCCTTAATTAGTTAATACGAATTACAAATAAACGCACTTTTCCTATAATAAACAAATATCACCACCTAAGTGTTGCTGCTGTGTAGAATTTTGTGTAGTACCAAAGTAGCATCAATTATCCAAATCCGAAACAAAGCAAAAAACGCTAATCGCCTTATTATCAGCAATTAGCATTTTATCAAGTGGTGCCACCAGGAATCGAACCTTTTATTTCGGTTTATTCTAAAACCCTGATTGACTGCACATTTACTACTTTATCTTTTATGAAAGCCATTGAATTAACACTACACTAAATTCATCGCTTTTCGTAATTGTCTTTACAATCATCATCTCTTTGACAATGTAAAGGTAGATAAAAAGTTCGATTTCCGCAAATGTCAATAGGGATTTTTATGAAATATTTTTTGCTCAAACCTGATAATGTTCCTAAAAGATGGCTAAGAGCCTGTCTAAATCTTACTCAATTCTATTTTGAGAGTTTTATCCAATATCTTTCAGCCATAGGCTGTAGCCTGTCTCTTATTACCTTCATCACAGTATCGAAATCAAGCGCCTCTTTCCATTGAATTTTTCTAAGAAAAGCCTTCCAACGGCTTATGCGTGCCCCGTCTGTAGCAAAACTATCCGTAAACAGTTGCAAATCGGGGTTGTATGCAAGTCCTCGATTGTCGAACGTCGCTTCGATGGCGTCATACAAAGCGTCGTCATTCAAATTTCTCTTCGTCAGGAGCTGATAACAGTCAAAGAAATCTTTCATGCGACTGTTGAGAACATCACGATCTATCATCGTATGGAACTTCTCGGCAATAACGGTTTCTAAAGAATATGCCTGTATATTCACAGAAGGGATATCCGATAAAAGCAGAGGAAAGTCTATAGTTGTTGAATGTGGAATGACGACATCACCAAAGCCAATATCTACAGACATATTATAAGCTATGGTATCCATATGGGCAGTAAAATAGAATCTTGTACCAAAATATTTCTTTTCGACTGTGATCGGT
>NZ_JAHPXO010000108.1:0-1587 GCF_019041495.1 Parabacteroides sp. MSK.9.14 | reverse complement strand
CTTGGAGGGGTTGCGCTCTTTTCGATTGTGCCGCGTCACGTATTGGGAAATGGGTATATCGCTCCGAGTGATCAATTGACTAAAGGTATTATTGGTACCGGAGGGATGGGAAGAGGCCATGTCAATTATGCCGGTACACGTTTGGTTGCCGTTTGTGACGTTGATAAAAATCACCTTGAATTGGGAAAGAAACTGGTGAAGGAAAAAATAGCCGCTTATCATGATTTCCGCGATTTGATTCTGGACCCGAATGTTGATATTGTGCACATCGCCACTCCACCTCATTGGCATGGTATCATGTCTGTCGAGGCCGCTAAAGCCGGGAAAGACATCTGGTGTGAAAAGCCGATGACGCGTACGATCGGTGAAGGAAAGCGTGTGATGGAGGCCGTACAGCAATACGGACGTATGTTCCGCCTGAATACATGGTTCCGTTTTACAGACCAGTTCTATGGACTGGGCACTCCTGTCCAACCGTTGAAGAAGCTGGTGCAAAGCGGATTGTTGGGATGGCCGTTGAAGGTGACGATCAGTGCGCATACCGGTTTCAACTGGAAGTTTTTCTGGGTAGGAAAAGAATATCTCGAACCGCAACCGGTTCCGGCAGAGTTGGACTACGACATGTGGCTCGGCCCGGCTCCTTACAAGCCTTATAACCCGCATCGCGTACACCAGACTTTCCGCGGATACTGGGATTATGACGGTGGAGGGCTCGGAGACATGGGGCAGCATTACATCGACCCCGTACAATATATACTAGGTAAAGACGATACCAGTCCTATTAAAGTGGAGGTTGATGCCCCGCAACAGCATCCGGATGCTGTCGGTACTTGGCGTTCCATTACCTACACGTATGACGATGGTTGTCAGATTGTCCTTTGGGGGGGGGACTTCGGTGATCCGAATACGCCGTATATTGCCGGACCGAAGGGTAATGTATATAAAAATTTTGTATGCGATATTCCCGATTGGGAGAGGAAACTTGCCGATTTCCCCGAACCCGAACCTCAGGTTACGGACTTTATAGAATGTGTGAAGACACGCCAGCCTTTCGCCCTGAACGAAAAGAATGGTTTCCGTTCGGCTACTATTGTCAATATGGGAGCAGTGGCTCTGCGTTTGAACCGGACGCTGAATTTCGATCCTGTAAAACTTGAATTTATTGACGACGAGGCTGCAAATCGTTTGCTGGACCAGCCGATGAGAGCACCCTGGAATATATAACGAATTGACAATTGATAATTAACAATTGACAATTACATAAATAGATAATAATATGAGAAAAGCATATATTTCAATAGCTGCCCTGTTGCTTTGCGGAAGCATGCTGATGGCGCAGACTCCGGCCAACCGTACGGCCAAAACGACCGCTGCCGATGTGTTGGCTCAGATGCCTGCGGCGAAACAAGCGGCGTACAATAAATTGATTGGTGATTTGAGTTCTACCGGCGAAGAAGGTGTTCTGATGTTGGTAAACATGATAAATGCTCCGGGCAAAGGCAGTAACGCAAATGTCGACTACGCTTTGAGCGGTCTTACGCATTATGTCATGGCGAAAGGGGAGGAGAATGCCCGGTTAGTGACTGC
>NZ_JAHPXO010000107.1:0-1594 GCF_019041495.1 Parabacteroides sp. MSK.9.14 | reverse complement strand
CCTCAAATCCGCAACTACGCGCCTAATATGATACAGAAGCGAAAAGAATCTGCATCGTTAGTAAAAAGGGGGCACAGTGCATCGAATGTCACCATAAAGACATATAAATGCCCCTTACCCCACCATGCGACTTGAGGCAATACGCAAAATCACGACTATAAGTTGTCGGTGTTATCCAAAGTCATTCTGGAACACATTGGCATAAGCATTGTTGCATGAATAGATATTCAGCACATACTTCCTTGATGTCCTGACCCATTTGGCTGGCACAGAGATGAACTTAAAGACAAACGTCTTGATGCGGCTTGTTGCTTTGAGTCCGAACCTCTTCACGTCAAGCCTCGCCATGATGAATTTATAGAAGTTGCGTATGAGTGCCATAAGCAGAAGAAACACCGTGTTTTCTCCCATAAAGGATTTTGGAAGCCTGTTCCAGCCGAATCCGTTATTCATATCATCGAAGATGCGTTCCTTCCCTCCACGGAGGTTATAGAATTCGACAATCTCTTTCTCGGAAGACTCGTAGTCATTTGTAAGGATGCAGCGGTAGGTGTATTCTCCTTCCCACAGGTCGAGTTCGCCGTCTATCCGCTTCTGTCTTTGAATCACAAGACGGTATGCCTTCCCTTTCCATTTCTCGATGAGAATGGAGGCCAGCTCAAACTCAATGCCGCCCAATTCCACTTTCTTCCAACCTCTGAGGGCAAAGATGTCATTGTAGAGCGAACTGCATCGGTTAGCACGGATATAGAAGGTCTTGCAGTGTTTAGCAATCTCTTCCACTATCTCTTCAGAACACGAGCCGCAATCAGCTCTGAAACGGTTGATAATAAGCTTGTTTTGTTCAAACCTTTCAAAGAACCTCTTCAGCGTGTCCTTCTGGTGGAAACGGACATTTGTGTTGCCGTCGCTGTTCTCAATGCCGACAATCAAGTTGCCAATAACCGCCACGCCAGGGCGATAACCAAGGAACTTCTTGTATGTAGGCTTCGCATCAAACTTCTCAGCCTCTATGAACTGGTGGTCGAAGTCAACGTCATACCCCTCGCCCTCTTTCAGCTGCCCTGTGGACAATAGGCAATTGAGGAGCAGTGTATTCAGCTTGTCTGCCGTGTTGAAGTCGTAGGTCTTGCCAGTGTCGGATGTGTAGGAAATGTTATCCTGGGTCAGTTCCTTTATGGCTCTAATAATCGTGTCGGCACTGCATGTGCGAAGTGTCGGATGAAGCGAAAGGTGGTACATCAGATGAGTGGTGACATCCTCGATGCATGAGCCGCCACAAAAATAAACGCTCATAAGCGAACGGATGATTTCGCTGTATTGATAACCATACAGCCTGCATCTCATACCGAGGGTTGAGTCGATTACAGATGAGAGTCTGGAGTCAAATTGCTCCATTATTGAAAATATTCCTCCAAAAGGAGTGAGTTTCTCGGATTTAATTGCTACCTTTGCCATGTCTGTCGGGTTTGATACATATTTTGATTTGCAACACTAAGATAGGTGAAAAATCTGACATGGCAAATTCCTGAGCAACTTTTTGTTGCTCAGGTACTTATAAATAAAGTTAAATCAAAGTGTTGCGGAATTAAGG
>NZ_JAHPXO010000106.1:0-1612 GCF_019041495.1 Parabacteroides sp. MSK.9.14 | reverse complement strand
CCATATAGTTCAATTCCACCAACGGGCTATATTGACCTTTATAGGATTGTGTAAACACCGCTATCAGGTTTTCCATCCGAAAACCACTCTCCGTAAATATGTTCATCACCATCCATTGGTCATCCCACGAATCCAGGAAACCGTTGGAGAAAACAGGAGAATAGCAAAATGCTACCAATCCATAAAGGAGCAGGAACCCCAACAAGAATTTAAAGTTAACGATATTGTTCAGTTTTTTCATTTTTCGCCTTTTTATAAACTAAACGAATAACCAAGGAAAAATACTGAGCTTAATACTACTTTTTCATCTTTTCACCCGATAAAAGCCAATAATCGGATTACTTTCTTCCGTTAAATTTTTTAGATCATCCGGAAAAACATCCGGATTTTCAGATATCTTGTACTGGATTACAAAAGAAGGAACCACAGAAAAAAACATATCTTTATACACTCCATGAATTTGAGATATAAATAACAAATCTTTCACAGGATGATTATTAACCTGCTTACCGGCATATATGAGTTTATCTTTCAACAAATCATAATATACTGCATAACAACTTCCCTGTTTCTGAAACCATAAATTCAAAAAACCATCCGCTTCATAAGCATTACTCAACAACCATGAGTAGCGGGTTTGCATCAACTTCAATGATGGTGTCACTTCCATCAGAACATCCAACGGTAAAGAGTCCGGCAATTCCACCTTGTATACAGGTGTAACAGATTCTGATGTCAACTGATAAACGACTGTTTCATAATCCTTAATAAAATACAACTTATCGTTATTATAATAAAAAGGATGTTCCTTCCCATAGGAAAATCTAAACTCTGACGTTCTATCATGGGGGAAAAAAGATTTATCGATTTTAGTTCCGGACAAGGAACAGAACAACGAGTAGTGCATTTCCGGATTATCAGGATAATTATAATGATCTCCCATGAAAAAGAAAAAAGAGCCGTTCCAAATCGCCATGCGTTCCGGTGCCATATAAGTGGCAGAGATAGATTGACGACGTTTGCCGGTATACATATCGTAACAATGCAACTTCCTGCGTGTTGAATCGTACATCCACAACATCTTCAACGGGGGGTTCAAAGCAAAGTCCAATACATTCCCGTATTCGTTAGGACCCGGACCATGCTCATCAATCACATACTCGACCTTTCCTTGCATATCGAAGCAAAAGAGCTTATTTTGGTTATCCAATATAAAGATACGCTCATCAGAAACAAGAGTACGGACTATTTCTCCTATTACAACATTGTCCGACAATACCACATACGAGATTTGTTCGAAAGTCTGGTCTACATTGCGATAGGCTGTATCCGAAATAGAAACAGGAATCACGCGTAATTGTACCGAGTCTTTCTCTACCGAGACATTCTCACAAGACGATTGGCGTCCATTATGACATGACATAAGACACAAAAACAATAATACAATTGTAATATATTTCATAAAGCATATTATTTGTTCGTTTGTTAAAAAATAAAAATCAATTCCCTTTTATCCTTCAAGGCATTCCTCCACATGGGACCGGAGTACAATTACAAGAAGGACATACATATTGGTCAACACAAACCCATGCAACGCTTGATGTAAAAGAGC
>NZ_JAHPXO010000105.1:0-1634 GCF_019041495.1 Parabacteroides sp. MSK.9.14 | reverse complement strand
TGTCTCGTCCTGATTTTGGTTGACTGTGTATTAAAAAAATCCTGTTATAGGTTGTCTATAAATGTAAAAAAACAGACAATCCTTTCTTAATCCTAAAATAAGTTACCTTATCCTGTTTCACTACAGGACAGGGGGCTTTTCACAGCCAAACTCATCGGCCGGGGAGCGCCCAAGCGGCAAGGGGCAGGGCCACCTGTCCCGACGAGCGTTTCCGGTCTCTGTTCTATTTTGTTGCAAATATATCAGTTTGATCCTGTTCATAAAAGAATAGCTTGTTTACGTTTATAAATAGTTTTCCATTTTCTTTTTAAAGGCCCCTTCTTCGCATGCGCCTCTTCAGGTGTCAACATTTCCACACTACTGTGAGGGCGCCGGGTGTTATAAATATCGATCACTTTCCTCACTATATCCCGAGCCTGGCCGAGCGTTGTTATCATTTCTTTATTCAACCATTCTTCTTTTAATATTCCATTGACACGTTCAGCTATTGCATTCTCTCTGGGATCTCCGTTTTCTGTCATACTTATACGACATTTAATGCCTTGTAAAATTGAGATATAATCTTTGCTACAATATTGTACTCCTCTATCCGAATGATGGATCAGATCGCTTCCCGGGGGAAGTGTTTCCAAGGCCATATTCAACGCTTTTATCGGACCGGACATCTCCAGGGAATCCTCCAGGGCCCAACCGACAATCTTACGGGAGTATGCATCTGTGAGCAAACTCAAATAATAGAATCTCCCTTCGACATTGCGGACATAAGTGATATCAGCTACATATAACTGATTGGCTGATAGCGGATCATAATCTTTTATCAGATTTGGATACTTATGAAAACGGTTCCATGACAGAGTTGTTACCGGCCGATAAACCCTGGAATGTCTGATCAACAAACCATTGTCGCGTAGCAAGTCAAAAAACTTATCGCGCCCTATATCCAAATCAGGATGTATCTTGGTTTTTAGGATATGATACAACTTACGACCACCTAAAACCGGTTGGTCCTGACGCAGGCTGTTTACCATTTTAAGGATTATTTCCTCACACAACAATTCCGATTGTAACTGTTTTTCTCTCTTATAATAGGCTTGCTTGCTATACCCAAACAACGAACAACAATCAGGGATACTTATTTCCGGCTGATTGTCATGAAGCCTTTTCACTGCTTGGTGCCAGAGTTTTTTCGGATATCGATGTTATAGTGTTCATTGGCTAGTTCTATTAGGATTTCCATCGCACGGCGATGAGCTTGCTCATGCTTCAGTTCCTTCTCTTTATCCTTTAACTCCAACTCTTTTTGTTTGAGGGCGCGTTCCAGTTCTTTGATCCGTTTGGAAAGATCCGATTCGTTTTCTGTCATTTTTATTGATCGCTTTTTGAGTTTCAGTGGTTTTATTGACACTGATGATTGTCTTTTTGCCTCAAATTTACGAATCCAATGCGATATTACCGTAGGGTCGCTTATGGAATATTTAAAGGCGATCTCTTTACGGCTTACTCCTAAGCGATATTCACCTATAGCTGCTAGGCGAATCTCCAAAGGATAAGGTTCACCCTTGCGACGAGTCAATGACTTCTCTTTTTTCATCTTTGTTGACTTTTATGAAGTCAACCTATTTCAGGACGAGACA
>NZ_JAHPXO010000104.1:0-1653 GCF_019041495.1 Parabacteroides sp. MSK.9.14 | reverse complement strand
GTAAACGGGAATCTTCGGCACTTTTTCTGACTGTTTGAAGCAAAATAAGTCACGTGTTTCAACAAAAAAGACGGCATCTCCTACAGAAAAACATCCTCAATACAACTCTCACAACCAACAAATGCAAAATTTAAACAGGCTCTAAGGCCTCTTGGCATAATTTTTATCAACAAGGACTGTATGCTCCAGAACAATCTAAGTAAGGATCATCTTTGCAACAACCATTTGGCTCATAAACGAGTTTACTATGTCCCCAATCCGGTCCATGTTCTCCTCTTGCTAACGCATCAATATTTTCCAATGCCAAGTCTGAGAGTTCAACTTCCTGTTTATTCTGCTGGTAATTCCAGTCAGCCGCTATGGCGATTGCAGCAAAAGCGATAACGCCCAAAATTTTCGTTCCCATTTTATTATTATTTTTAGGGATTTATCATTTTATTATTAATTGTGGTTCTTTCGTCCGGTACCATTTCCCGGAACGGGTGATTTCCTACCCTTTTGTTGTTTTCTCCAAATTTACTACTTTTGTCGTTACCTCCTTCTTTATTAGTTATTGAATGAGGAAAAATCGGGGAGTTTCTGCTTAGACTTGCAAGGTTCTGTGTGCAGGAACTCCTTTCTTTTCCCCGTTAATTATTTTATTTCACTGTCCCGATAAAACTCACCATCAGCGAGTTGTTCGGAATGTTCCCATAAATGTCTACCGTTCGGTAAAAATCGCCCGGCTGTTCCGCTTCGTAGCTGACCGTGATCGTTCCGCTCTCTCCCGGTTGCAGTTCTTTCCAATTGTACAAGAGGTCAGAATACTTAATATCATGAATAAGAAGCATGTTTTCATGGACGGTATGAATTGTTTATTAACGTTCGACAAGGACAATCACAGGATTATTCCCGTTTTCGGGTATTTCGTAATCGATCAGATATTTCCCGTCTGTCGATATGAAATGAGGCACGAAAGTACTTCCTTCCTTGAATCCGTAAGAATTGTCCGGATAGATGACCTTTTGATAAAACGTTTGTTGGGTATTTTTGTCATAGCTGTAAGTGTACGGATCAGTTACATCATGGTGAGCCAGATAAATGATACCGTCTTTCTCTCCAGTTGCAGCAAGCGCAATTTTGCCGTTGAAGAAGTCCCATTTTTTCATCAGTTGTTCAGCCGTGCAAGCAAACATGGCTTCTTTGGTCGCCTTGTATTTGCCTAACTCGACTACAGCATAAGGGACCAAATTCAAGCTTTCATCGACTTGGTAAATCGTGTCGTTGAATACTTCCTTGAAGGCGGGGACAAGCCCGTCAAACGCTTTCATTTCAGTAGGTATGCTATATACGACCATTGGTGATGCCGGTTCGAGTTTTTCCGTAACCGGAATCGTTTTGATGGCTGTTGTGTCCTGGAAAAAGACGAACCTAACTTTCTTTTGCCCGGTAAAATTATTTACATGCCCTAAGAATAGGTCCGTATTGGGAACGAGGAAAAAATTCATTGTATGCCGTATTTTGGGCTGAAACCACTTTCCTAAATATTCTCCTTGCCAGTTGTAAAGTGTGAAATCATAATTCCCATCTACGACAAACAGTGTATCATTTCGCAAAACTGTCTCGTCCTGATTTTGGTTGACTGTGTATTAAAAAAATCCTGTTATAGGTTGT
>NZ_JAHPXO010000103.1:0-1668 GCF_019041495.1 Parabacteroides sp. MSK.9.14 | reverse complement strand
GGGAAAGCTACGACGACACGGAAATCAGGAACGCGCTGACAGCCTTGCAGCAGCAAGTCAACACGCTCGTTTCGGGTGACGCATCGAGTGCCATCGAATCGTTCAACGAGATCATTGCCTTCCTTGCCAACGTAGAGGACACACAGACGTTGCAAGGGATCATCGCCGGGCTGAACCAGAGCATCACAAACGTTCAGCAGGCGATTCCGACAAGGCTATCCCAGTTACAGAATGACGATCATACGGTCAAGGACGCTGCTTATGTCCATACCGACAATAATTACAGCAATGAAGAGAAAACGAAGGTATCGGACTCTTTGAGGTTGAAAGAGTATGTCGATGTCGAGTCTCTGGCGGCTCTTCCCTCTTCGCCCTACAACCTGCGTTTTACCTATTCGAGTACATCTGTGCAGGCGATCAACTTTGCGAATATAGGAAGCGTACCGGAGATGCAGGAGTTTTATCTGTCCATTAAGAACAACACCGGATCAACGATTAACCAACCGATCCCAAACGGTTCGGGCTGGCAATCGGAGGAAACAAGCGTTGAACTGCCAGCTGGTAAAGCCACAGGGGTATCGCTGAAAAAAGAACATGGGATAATTGTCGTGAGAGTATAATGAAAGGAGGTGAGAGATGAAGAGAAGGGTGATGATGGGAAAGAGAGAATTGGTAGAAGTTGTGGAAGAGTTAAAATCATCCGGTACATGGATGGTGCCAGCTGGTTGTAAATTTGTTGATGTATTCATTGTTGGTGGCGGTGGCTCTGGTGCATCGTCAGGCCCTGAAAGAGGTGGTGGAGGGGGCGGATCGGGGTATGTTAAAACATATCTTGATGTGCCTGTTACTCCAGAAAGTGTTGTTAGCTATTCAATAGGGAAAGGGGGAGATCGTGTAGTTTCGATGTCTGCTTACGATGATCAGAAGAATGGTCTTCCAGGGTCAGAGTCCTGGTTTAAATCTAATTCAATAAAAGCTCTTGGCGGAAATGGAGGTCGATATTCCGGAATAGGGGGCGATGGGGGATCAGGTGGTGGTAGTGGAAGACCTGCAGAAAAGACGGCAGGATATATTGGTGGAAGTGATGGTTCTAATGGAGCAGGTGATATGCCTGGAATCGGTCAAGGGAGTACTACCAGATGCCCGTTCAATAATAAATTGTACGCCGGAGGTGGTGGAGGTGGTGGAGAATATAGTTCCGGATCAGCACCAGGTGGCGGTGGTATCGGTTATGTCGGAGATATTTCGAGAAGACCTACTAATGGAGAACCCAATACGGGCTCAGGAGGAGGTTCTTTTTATATAAGTGGTTCCAATGTCTCAGGAGGATGCTATTCTGGCGCAGGCGGTTCCGGTATCATAATACTTCGTTACATGAAATATAAATAAGACAATATGCTGTATATTCAAAAAAACATTCAGTTTTTGGAATTGGAACAAGAATTGCCTGATTCCTATCTTGTTGGCGACAATATCGAAAATTACGAAGATGGCGCTTATCTCCTGCTTAGTGAAGAGCAGGAACAGTATCATAACGACTATCCGGAGGCATCACCGCTCGAGTGTTGGTATATGGCACTGACACCGGAACCACAGCCGACACCGGAAGAACTGCTCTGGCGTGCCCGTGATGCCAAACGGCAGGAAATCTACGACAAAGACATCCAT
>NZ_JAHPXO010000102.1:0-1687 GCF_019041495.1 Parabacteroides sp. MSK.9.14 | reverse complement strand
GATTCCCCCGGACCGGGTTCCATCATGAGTCTTTCCCACCACTCGTCGTGGCCGGCTCCGGGACTACGGCCGTTCTTTCTGTCTGCGGTTTCGGATACCGCCATTTTCTTCCCTTTCGTTTTTTCAGTCGGTTCACTTTTCATTGTACATGGATTTTAGATGGTTGATACTGTGGGCACGGTCTACCCGTTTGCCCGATTGTCGGAAGCAAATAAAACGATAATAACAAGTGCTGTGAAACGGCCGGGTCCGATTGGCGGGGTTTGCCGTGTTATTCATATTGTTGGATCAGTCTGACGGTGATGACTTCACAAATATACGCACCGGAAATTTCCCACTCTTCGGGAACGGATCTGAACGTCTGTTTACTAAAAGCAAATGAATATTAAAATCCGATTTCCATGACATCTGATGACATATAATGACATCTGATGAAGGGGCGGAACCATATCCGGGAACAATCATTTACTTTGCAGATGAAACAAGTACGCATATGGTGTCAAAGGTAGTCATCCTGTCTTGAAATTCAGGACGTTCCGCCGGGATTCACTAAATTGCGGAACGGAATCCGGATCCGAAAAGAGAATGAAACAGATGTCAAACCTGAAATTACAGTGATTATGGAAATAGTGAACATTGAGGCAAGGACCTTCGAGGCGATGCTCTCGGCCTTCCGGACGTTTGCGGACCGGCTGGACACCCTCTGCCGGCTGTACGGCGACATGGAGGAGAAGAAATGGCTGGACAACCAGGAGGTGTGCCTGCTGCTGAAGGTCAGCCCGAGAACCCTGCAGACCCTCCGTGACAACGGCACGCTGGCATACACACAGATCTGCCACAAGACATATTACAAGCCCGGGGACGTGGAAAGTATCATCCGGATAGTGGAGGAGCGCCGCAAGCGGGCTGAAAGTATGGGAAGGTCGATCTGAAAGGCCATGAAAAACGAATGTCGAACAAAAAAAAGATCAAGTCATGATGAATACCGATAACCGTCTGCTCACCCGTGAGAGCAGCGAGCATATAAGAGAGTTCTTCTCCACCGTCGAACGTCTCTCCGTTTCCATGGAGCGTCTCTTTGCCGGCAGGTCACCGGCGATGGCGGGCGAGAACTTCTATACGGACCGCGAACTGGCTGAAAAGCTGAAAGTGAGCCGCCGCAGCCTGCAACAGTACCGTGACAGCGGTCTGCTTGCCTTCACCCGGCTGGGCGGCAAGATACTGTACCGTTCTTCCGACATCGAGAAGCTGCTTGACGGCTGCTACCGGGAGGCGAGAACCAGGCCGGAGGAACTTTAGAAAAGTTCCGTACGGGATCGTGAATGAAGGGGCGGTCGGTTGTCATACCGGTCGCTCCTTCATTTTCTTTCCACCGGATGAACGACTTTAATTTGCTCGTAAAATACTTATACACAGAGTGTTTTTTTCTTTATGAATTATGATCCGGTGACAACATTGGCATAACATGGCGGGACATGGAAACATTTTTCCGATATGGCAATAAGATACGGGGATTCCATTATAAAAAAAGACTCTTATTTTATTATGTCATTATGTTATTCTGAAATTGGGGCGGGCCGTTCGTGTACCGGTGGGACGATCCGTTTCCGTAATGGCGGCACATTCCGTACTGGTATCATTATCCTCCGGCAATGCCGTTTCCCGGTCTTTTCGGAGTGACCTTATG
>NZ_JAHPXO010000101.1:0-1689 GCF_019041495.1 Parabacteroides sp. MSK.9.14 | reverse complement strand
GAGGTTGTGTAAAAAGTAAGCATCAAGTGTTCTTTGACATATTGTATTAAAAAGGAAATGCTCTTTATCTCTTTATTTTGGTATTTCTATTGTTGTCCTTTGGTAAATGACCGCTATTAGGTATACTTAATACCCCAATAGTGGACTTGTTGCAATAGTACCTGTATGCTTTGAATATTAGTCACCCTTCTTAGGTTATAGCATGTTGCGTACAAATCTATTTCAGCCTGTACCTTTTCCTTTCCTCTGAGTAGGAGTGGTATTTGCCCCATCCAGTATTTAAGAGTTCCGAAGGGGTGTTCTACCAATGTTTTTCGTAACCGTATAAGCGCTTTGTATTTCATTCCCTTACACTTCTTCATATACTGTCTTATGGGTTCTGCATCTGCCCTTCGGTAGATAATCCGGCCTTTTTTTGATGTGGTGCAGAACTTTATCAGGGGACAACCCTTGCAGTCTCTTCCCTGATATTTTCTATAAAGCTTTCCATGTTTACGAACTTGCCTGTCTTTAATAGGTAATATCTTTTCTTGGGAGCATATATAATAGTCATTGTCTGCATCATAGGTAAAAAAGATTCCGTGCTCCCGATCTTCTTTAGGAGAATGGTCTCCTTCATTGAAAGGAACGGCAATCACTTTGCCTTCTTCTTCAAGGGCCAGGATTTGTTCTTCATTGGCATAACCGGTGTCGGCAACGGCTTGGGCTACTTCTACCTGAAGGTCTTCCTGCATGGCATGAATCGAAGGTTGAAGGTCTTCAAAGTCATTCGGGTGGTCGGTAACCTGCATGGCACCTATCAGGTGATGTTGGGAATCTACCACTGATTGGACATTGTAAGCCGGAAGAAAACCGTTACGGGTCTTCATCAGGCGAGCTTCGCGGTCAGAGGGAAAGCTTCTTTGGGAACCTTCATCCAGCATACGCTGTTTTTCCGCCTGAAGTTCTTCAACCTGTTGGCTCAAACGGGCTATCTTCTCCAGTAGGGAGCTCTCCACACCGAGCTCGTCCGAGAGTTCGGATAATTGTTCCTGGGCTGTTTCCACCAGATCATTTTCATTAAGCTGGTGCAGATACTTCTCTAAACAGGTATCCAACAAGGCTAACTGTCGATTAATACCATCTAAAGTAAGACCGTCACGATTGGTATTGGCTTTGATTTTACTGCCGTCAACAGCTACCAGTTTGCCTGAAATATAACCGGAACTGACCAGAAAGCGGCGGAAATCAAGGCAACATTCATGGATGCCCGAAGTTTGTTTGGAACGGAAATCGGCAATAGTCTTATGATCGGGATGGAGATTACCCAGAAGCCAGATCAACTCCATATTACGCAGAGTCTCGCGCTCCAGTTTACGGGAAGAACTGATACTGTTTAAATAGCCGTAGACATACAGCTTGAGTAAAGTACCAAAGCTATAAGCAGAACGGCCCGTAGGACTGTTACCTTTATAAGAGGAAAAATCAGGGTGCAATTTGATGAACTGATCGACAAAAACATCAATCAGACGAACTGGGTTCTCACAAGAGATATAAGAATCTAAAGACTCGGGAAGAGTCAGTTGATTACGATCAAAAGGTTGAATATAGCCCATAAAATTAATCCTATTTGTTAGCAGAGCAAAGATATAAAATCCTTTTTATACAATATGTCAAAGAACACTTGATTCTTACTTTTTACACAACCTC
>NZ_JAHPXO010000100.1:0-1698 GCF_019041495.1 Parabacteroides sp. MSK.9.14 | reverse complement strand
CGTGAGGAAGATTTTTTCACGAGCAACCAGCCCGCAGGGCCGCCTTGCGGGACCGGCCTGAAAAACAACTATTTTTGCCGCAAGAAATGAGGATGACGGATTCCTTCTGTCTATTGCCTGTCCGGTGAGAATCTAAAATACCATGCAGCTTTTCTGTCTTCGGCATACTTGGAGAAATATTCAAGGATATGGAATGAGAACGGCAATACGTGATATTGCAGAAGGAGCGGAAATGGGATTGGAAACAGGAAGCATGTCCGGGCTTTCATGCGGTTTATACGGCAGTGTTGATTTTGGGGAGGATTACAGGGAAGTGACAGGAAGGTTAGCCGTACCGGAGAAATTGTATGTGTACGTTTGTTCCTTCTGGAATACGGAGTCTTTTAAAATCATGGAAGACCTCATTCGGGAATGTGTTCCGAACAATACCCCGCCACGGAACGGTTATGACACTTGATATCAGGCTGTAAGCCGTTCCGTAGCTTCAGTATCCCATATCCCATGCATGAATGTGGATCAGGCGGCATTTCACCTCCTTGCCCCGTTTACGGACATGCCGATGCGTTGCCTGCCGGAATTCTCATTCAAGCAGTTTTCGTCCGCCATCATCTTCCAACACACGCATTTGCTGGATGGCTATCCGGTTCAGTCTCACGAGCCGTTCGCCTTGCGGTATGCCCTGGTCTATGAATACGGCGTTCAGGTTTTCCATATTGGAGAGGCAGATCAGTTCATTGATGGAGGCATAGTCACGGATATTGCCCTTCAGACCGGGATTCTGCTCACGCCACATCCTGGCGGTCATCCCGAACATGGCTACGTTGAGCACGTCCGCCTCTTCCGCATAGATGACGCCGGCCTGTGCGGGGGTGACTTCCACCGGTATCAGGTTCTGCCTGATGGCATCGGTATGTATGCGGTAGTTGATCTTTGACAGTTCCCGTTTCGCACTCCAGCCGAGCTGGGCCTGTTCCTCCTCTTTCAACCGCTGGAACTCTTTCAGCAGGTACAGCTTGAATTGAGGGGATACCCACGTGGCGAACTCGAACGCGATATCCTTGTGTGCGTAAGTCCCTCCATAGCGTCCGGCCTTGGCGATGATACCTTTGGAGTTGGTCTTTTCCACCCATTGTTTGACGGAAAGGATGAAACGGTTCAATCCGGCCTCGTTTTTAATTCCCTCGAATTCGGGGGAATTAAAATCCGGATTGTACATCTCCTCCCATATGCCCAGAAACTCGACGGTATTCTTGTTACGCAACCACTTTTCAATAAGGGCGGGACCGTTTTCCATATTGCGGACCATGTCGGTCAGGGAGATATAATCCTTGTCATTGTACGTGATGACTGTCACTTCTGTATTTTGGACTTTAATTTTAGCCATGTTCTTTTAACGGTTATTCGGTTATTATTGGTTCGATGTACAAATGTACGGTGTATTTTCCGGAATGGTCCTCCATATCCGGAAAAGTTTGTGTCACGCCGCCTGTTGCGACAAGCCGTTTCTACCAAGGAAAGGGCAGGCAATACCGGCTGACGTGGATACAGGCGGAACAACTCGCATATGCAATGCAGAGGGAGCAGGAGAGCCTTCACCACAGCCGGAGAGGAAAGCGGTCTCATGCCGGGGTACGGCATGAAAAGGGGCTCCCGGACAGTTCTTTTCCTTGTCGCACATGCACTACGTCGGTCGCAGTT
>NZ_JAHPXO010000099.1:0-1764 GCF_019041495.1 Parabacteroides sp. MSK.9.14 | reverse complement strand
AAAGAAGGTGTCTGAAAAGGCAGCCTTCTTTTTTTGTTATGCAGCCCGTTTATTATCCATTTTTATATTTAAAATATCTTTGGTCTTCTCAATTATTACTTTTCGAGAAGTCATCCTACAGAAATAAGTAAAAAACAAAAGAAAACTGACTTTTTTAGCCAGTTTCCTGAGATTATGTGCAATAGCAACCAGGGTAAATTCTGTTTTTACCTTCTCCAACCCTCTTAATCTAAACCGGTTCCACGCCGAGTTATGCTTTATCTGTGCAAAGACAGCTTCCGGTTCTATACATCGTCTGCCCCGATGATAAATACCTTCCTCACTCATGAGTCTTTCCCGTGCTTTTTGTTTATACCTGTTAAGGTTATAGTTAACTTCTATGATCCGGTTGGCCTTTGATTTATGGCATTGAGATTTCAGCGGGCACCCCTCACAATTTTGTGCCTGATAACGCTTCAGTATGGATACATATCCCAAATCGGATTTACTTTTCTTTTGACCTTTATACTCCATATGTTGTCCCATCGGGCATACGTAATAATCCCTTTCCTGGTTGTAGTAAAGGTTCTGTATGGCAAAAGCATCCTTCTTCCAGGCACGCTTTTGCTCTTTGTGGAAATAATTGTACTTGACAAAAGCCTCTATACCCGCATTCTCCATAAACTCGTAGTTTTGTTCACTTCCATAACCGGCATCGGCCACTACTATAGAGGATTGCCTATGATAAGTCTCTCGAAAATCTTTCAAAAAAGAAATTAAAGTTCCCGTATCTCCGGCTCGCCTGTAAATTCCCAGATTGGTAATAAATTGATTCTCTGTGGCAATCTGTATGTTATAGGCGGGTTTCAATTGCCCGTTTTTCATATGATCCTCTTTCATACGCATGAAGGTCGCATCCTCATCAGTCTTACTGAAAGAATTACGATCCCCTAATTTCTCTAATTGCGATTCGTATTTGGCAAGGCGGGGCAGATATTCTTCCTGTAACTTTTTGATTTGTTTCTGCTCAGCATTGTTCATCCCGGAGAGCCGTTTGTTTAAAGCGCTCACTTTTTCCCGCAAACCACAGGAATCCATATCCGGTAAGCAATCTGGTGTCCTTTCCTGTTTATCCTGCTCGATATGTTTGTCAACTTCACTAAGGATTGACTGTATTTTCGACTCCAGTTTTACCTTGTTCTTTTCCACGCTACCACGCCAGACAAAAGTGTAGCGGTTGGAGGCTGATTCCACTTTGGTACCATCGATATACTGTACATCCAAACTGACATAGCCGGATTCCTGTAACAGCAGAACAATGGCTGAAAACAACGATTTTATGTGTTCTTTTAAACGTTTGCCACGGAAATCATTGATCGTGCGGAAATCGGGAGTACTATTACCAGACAACCACATGAAGTGAATATTCTCCTGCAAGGCCTTTTCTATTTTACGACAAGAATAGATATTGTTCAGGTAGGCATAAAACAGAACTTTGAGCATCATACGGGGATGGTAGCTGCTAGTACCTCCTCCTTTATATGCCCAGAGCAGACAACTAATATCCAAGGCGTCTACAACACTGTTTACAACACGAACGGGATGATTGGGAGCTATCTTTTCCGATAAGCTGACCGGAAAAAGTACATTTTGGTTGGATGTTAACTCTTTAAATACTATCTTAGCCATTGCTATAATGTTTGGTTTTTGCAACGGTAAGATAATACTTTTTACCGAAATAAACAATAGCAAAAGGGGCTATCCGACTTTTTGGACAGCCCCTTT